>JAHFQF010000163.1 GCA_023266435.1 Legionellales bacterium
CGCCATGGCTCTATCAATGATCAGCTCGCGTTGCCGCCCCTCAATGAGTGAAAGCTGCTCTAGCTCCATTAAAAAACCACGCACCTCGGCACAAAGCTTTCGACATTCTTCAGTGGTGTACACACGTGAGCCACCATACCCACCATGTGCCAGGACTGGAGCCCCCTCGCCACTAGAAATCTCTGACAGCTCTCCAAGCCAATCAAATGCTTTGTTAATGTCCGTTAATGAAAAACCCGCTTCTTGCAGTTCGGTGGTTATGGTCTCCTCATCGTTTGCCAAGCAACTATCGCAGTTTAGATAGTTGTCAAACAGAAAGTCCAGTACGTCCAGCATGTTTTCATTCATAACAATTACCTCGGCACTTTGGCGTATCCACCAGGTACTGGCGCAATGAGACCTGATAACATCAAGCTCCCCAGCGCTAAGTTGACCTGTTGAATGGATAGGCCGGTTTGATCCACCACCCAGTCAATAGACGTCATTTCCCATCCAATGGACTCTTCTACTACTTGTTCAAAAGGAGAGAGTAGATCTATTGGTTCGCTTTTTTTGGCTTCATTTAACGGTTGATTTTTATGAGATTCCTTTTGTTGATATTTGCCACCTCCCTGCTGCACAGAAAAAGAGCGAAAACTCGCACTGGTCAGGATGTCTTCCAAGACATCTACCAATTGTGCGCCTTCTTTAATTAAATGATGACAACCCTCATAGGCTTTACTACCAGAAAATCCAGCCATAGCAAAGACATCTCGATTTTGCTCTAAGGCAAACTGGGCAGTGATCAGCGCGCCACTCTTGATGGGCGCCTCTACGACCAATACTGCTTTAGATAAACCTGACACAATGCGATTTCGCCGCGCAAAGTCCTTAGGCGCGGGAAACTGCTTGGGTGGCAACTCTGATACCAGCGCACCTTCGCAAGCAAGTAGCTTTTCGGCTAATTTGCGATTTTGTGCTGGATAAATATTGTCTAGACCACCAGCCAGTACCGCCACAGAAACACCACCCTCTGTTGCAACGGCGCCCAGATGGGCTTGGGCATCAACCCCTAAGGCCAGCCCAGAAGTAATGGTGATCCCATAGCCTGCCAGCGCTTTCGAAAACTCAAATGCTTGATGTAGTCCCTTGTGAGTTGCTTTGCGCGTACCAACCACCGCAATTTGAACAGCAGACAGCGAGACGGGGTTGCCTTGTACAAACAACAGCTGTGGCGCGCCATATGTCTCGCGCAATAAAGCAGGGTATGCAGGGTGATTCCAATCCAGCAACACATTACCGCCTGTCTCGCGCCACCGCATAATGTCATCCACAAGCGGCCAGTTAGGCGTGGGGTTCGTTTTGCATTTTAACAGGGTATATAACAGAGGGCTGAACTGATTAGCATTAAAAAAAGTGTGCAATGAGGGATCCTTGCTTTGAAGCGCAGCAAGTGTCACCGGCCCCACCCCTGGGAACGACCATAATGCAATTAGCCGTTGTAAATACCCCTCTCGCCCTGGATGCATACCGTCCTTACTCCCCCCGATTTTTTTCTTTCATCTTTATAGTATCGTACTCTTACAGTTTAATGCGTCCAAGCCATGATTTCATCTTGAACTGTAATAAAATCTTTTGACTCTGTCACCAGGGCATAACTTGCTTTATCAAAGACACGAAAAACCAGGGCTGTCCCTACTTGTACTTTAGGATACTGTGTATCCGCGGGTATCTCATGTCGTAAGCGCACAGGGACTTTAGTGCTTGGCTTGCAGATAGCTAAAATATCACCCGCTTGCCGACCAAAATCTTTACCCCCATTGATCGTCACAATGCTATATTGTCCAACTTGCTCAATGCCCTCTAAAACAGACAAAATTCGTCCTTCTGCTTGTTTTTCAGGATAACGCAATAAAAAGTTGGCATCGACAGCTTTCTTTTCACTGGGTAACAAATAACTGCCCAAAGCGACTTCTTTAAAAGACTTTGTCAGATAAAAAATGGATGGCTCGCCTCGTTTCTCTAAGCGCGCATGACCGATGATCTGCGCTTCCACACCTAATGTGCCACGGCTCTGCGGATCTTGTAGTATTTTGCCTGGTATAAATACATCGTATTCTATGGGTTGATCCGCGGTGATACCTTGCACAAACAAATAACTGCCTTGCCCCACACTGAAGTGCTCCCCTTCAAAGCCGATGATTTTAGCCGCTTGCTGCAGATCTGCTTCTGGTAGGATGCGAGATTTATTTAAAAATGGGCTAATGACAGGCATGGGGATCGCTGGGATAGCGCTTTCTATACTTTCAGCACGCACTGTGGGAGTCAACTGTACAGATTGCAGCGCTAATTTACTAATGGTGATTTGATCGGCGCTCTCAACGACCTCTAACACATCACCAGGGTATAATACGGCTTCAGCGTCGTTTTGTGGTAAAAAAACTTTAGGCCATAGCGCAGGATCAGCCAATAATTTTTGTGCGACCCCAAAGACAGTATCCTGCTCCTTGACCTGATAGCGTTTTGCTTTAATAGTGTCGCCGATTGCAAGCTGGCAAGGAAGCAGCATGATGATTGACAGGCATATCAAATGTGCGATTTGCTTTACTTTTCCCTGTCTGGCTTTATGCACCACGGAACCCCTTCTATTGTGTTATCGAACTAAGAGGTTGAAATATGATATGCTCTCTTTCATATGTAGCACAAATTAGCGAGAATCCCAAGTCATGTCGGTCTTAAAACAGCCTCCTTTGCGTGTTATTTTTGCAGGCACGCCAGAATTCGCTTGTTCAAGCCTAGCTGCCTTACTTTCAAGCCATCATGCAGTCGTGGCAGTCTTGACGCAAGAAGATCAACCGCATGGCCGAGGACTCAAAACCACCCCCAGCCCCATCAAGCAACTTGCGACAATACATCAGGTACCCGTGCTAACACCGGCCTCTTTAAAACACCACGCCGTGCAAGCTCAGCTAGAAAGCTATGCGCCTGATTTATTGGTGGTGGTTGCTTACGGAAAGTTATTGCCTTTGCCTATTTTAAATTTACCACCCTATGGCTGCTTAAATGTCCATGCCTCTTTGCTACCACGCTGGCGTGGCGCAAGCCCCATTCAGCAAGCCATATTGCATGGAGACACACAAAGCGGCATTAGCTTAATGCAAATGTCCCTAGGCTTAGATGAGGGACCTGTGCTCGCTCAAGCCCCCCTCGCGCTGACGCCTACAGAAACGGCTCAGTCTTTGCACGATAAATTAGCAATTTTAGGTGCTAACTTGCTAATAGAAACACTGGCTGACTTGCCCGCTCAGCTGAAGAAAGCCGCGCCTCAACCCACTCAAGGCGTTACTTACGCACCCAAAATTACCAAAACAGATGGCGGCATCCACTGGGAGTCCACCGCACAACAGATTGATCAGCAAGTTCGTGCTTTCACTCCCTGGCCCACAGCCTATACCCAGCTAAATCAAACCTTAGTAAAAATACATGCTGCTCAACTTGCTATACAACACTCTTCCGAGCCAGCAGGTACCATCGTTGCCCATACGGATCATGGTATAGTTGTCCAGACTGGCGCCGGATGCTTAGAAATCGTGTCTGCTCAACTGCCCGGAAAGAAACGCATGTCCATGACAGAAGTGCTGCGTGGACATCAGGCACTTTTTCAGGTCGGCACTATTTTGGGAAAATAGCTTTTTGACTCGGGTTGCAATGTTCATGCTATGTTTAATGGTATTACTAAAACAGGTTAATCAAAAACAACCATGAACATTATTATTCTCGGCGCAGGCCAGGTAGGCAGCTCGCTAGCCCAAACATTAGTCTCTGAAAATAACAACATCACCATCGTTGATCGACTGGATACGCAATTAACCCGCTTGCAAGAACATATCGACATTCGCACGATTTGTGGCAATGCCTCCTCCCCTCAAGTACTACTGGCCGCAGGGATAGAAAATGCCGATTTATTGATAGCTGTAACCAGCTCTGATGAAACCAACTTGGTTGCTTGCCATATTGCTTATACGCTATTCCATACACCCACTAAAATTGCACGCATTCGTTCAGCAGATTATTTAGACTATCCACAGTTATTTGGTAATGCTGCTTTTTCTGTAGATGTCCTAATCAGCCCTGAATTACTGCTCACACAATACATCGCTAAATTGATTGAATACCCTAGCGCATTACAAGTCTTGGATTTTGCGGATGACCAATTGAAATTAGTTGCTGTCAAAGCGCTCCCTAATGGACCACTCACAGGCAAAGCACTCTCCTCATTACAAGAAGACATGCCTGACATACAAGCGCGCGTAGTTGCCATTTTTCGCCACAATGTTTCACTGTCCTTAGGCCCAGAAACACTGATTCAGCCCTATGATGAAATTTTCTTTCTAGCCGCCCCGCAACATATTCAAGCGGTCATGGCAGAATGGCGTCGACTCGATGCGCCAGGTCGCTCCATCATCATTGCTGGGGGCGGGAATATCGGTTTAGGAACTGCAGCTGCTTTACAGCATGACTTTCATGTAAAAATCATCGAAAAAAATCCCGAACGCTTAGACTTGTTATCAACACAGCTTGAAAAAGTGATTGTGCTTGAAGGTCACGCAGCCGATAAACAGCTCTTGATTGAAGAAAATATCGATCAAACAGACATTTTCTGTGCTGTGACCAATAATGATGAAATCAACATTCTCTCTGCCATGCTAGCAAAAAGACTGGGTTGCCGAAAAGTATTGGCTTTAGTCACTCAGCACAGCTATGTAGAAGTCATTGATGGCGGTGAAATAGACATCGCCATTTCCCCACAGCAAGCAACCATTGGCAGCTTGTTGCAACATATACGCAAAGGCGACGTGGTTAAAGTTCATGCATTACGCCACGGAGCAGAAGCCATTGAGGCCGTTGCACACGGAGATGAACACACTTCCCAAGTTGTTGGTCGGCGCGTTAAAGACATTCAATTTCCCAGAGGAACACTGATCGGAGCCATCGCAAGGCAAAATGAGATCGTGCTGGATGTAGAGGACTGTATTATTAAACCGGACGACCATGTCATCTTATTCGTCAGTGAAAAAAAACACATTCGACAAGTGGAAAAGTTATTTCAGGTCGATGTGGCTTTTATGTAAGCGAGCACCCGCATGCAAATCGCAGTGATCATCAAAATTCTCGGAATGCTTATCATTTTATTTGGCTGCTCTTTTTTCCCTCCAATTTGCGTAGATCAATGGTACCATGAGGGCCATAGTCAGCCCTTTTTCTATGCCTTTTTGATTACAGCTCTCTTAGGCCTTCTGTGTTGGCTCCCCTATCGCAAAAAAAATATTGATCTCAGCGCACGAGATGGTTTTTTGAT
>JAHFQF010000010.1:0-1976 GCA_023266435.1 Legionellales bacterium
ACACATTGCAGCATTATCTCAGTCAATTTCTTGCTTTAATTATTACACTCCCCGAGCAAAAATCAGCATTAATCAACCCAGATTTAATCACTCTGATCAAAGCAAAAATCACTGCTTATCCTGAGCTATTTTCGACGCTACCAACCACAGATAAGCTCGCGCAATTCATCGATCCTTCTCATCAACTAATCACCCTGATGGCCGCTGAATCCAACATCACGTCGAAAGAAAATCAGCATTTTTTCTCAGCAGTGTTTTTTGATTTAGCGAACCTATGCATACAACTCTATGAAACGATGCAGACTGATAAATTAGATATTCCTGAAGTAGCGAAACATGCCCTAATGAATAAGCTCGTCATTGCAAATACCAGCCTCCAAGTTTCTGATTTGAGTAAAAAATTATTTTTATTGTTCTATCACTCTTATACACCGCATGAAAATACCTTTGACCATTTGATTGATTTAAAATTGCTCGCACATCGCTTAGGACTGAAAGGCATTAGTCTTTTGCACTCAGCAAAAAAACCGGATGAACCTATAGAAGTTAACTTTGAAAGTTTTGAGCCACAATACACGATGCCAGAAGCCTTATATTCCTTCTGGAATTTCTCACAAAAAACACCAATTGATAATTTAAAATATTGCGTTAATCAAACATTATTTTCACTACAAGCTATTGTAGACTCTCAGCACCACTTTGCTGATATTGCACACTGCTCTCAATTAGTCGAGCAATATCAAGCAGGCCAAGTCATTGTCATTTCTTCTGGGTTGTATAATCACAGCGCTAATTTTATCCTTGCAGACACTCTGATCGTGATCTTAAACCGTGGCGCTTACGCAAAACACGCAGGAGCAGATTTTTATACAATTGGTAATCAAGCTGCAATCACCCCCCAGTTGGTTCAAAGTTTATTCAGTGCAACAGTCAGCACTGCTAAACAAGCAGCCTATTATGAAGCGTTATTTCGCTATGGTATCTATGAAAAATTACAATTATCTCCTGCAGAAGCCTATGATTTACCAGCAAAAAATCAATCTGTAGGGAATTGTACTTGGGCTAACATTAAAATGACGATTCAAGCACTCCTGCTCATTCACTTGCTCAAACAGTATGCTGACTTTCCGCTCACTGAATTAAAAAAAATCGCCCACTATTATTACAAGACATGGACAGATTTTGATAGAACTCGCGCATTGAAACTTTACTTGTATCGCTATTTTTATCACGCAACGCCCTGTAAGGCTGATAAAGATTTATTGAAAAATCAGTTATTAATGCAGTATGATTTAAAAAAACCAGGTGAGGTACAGCGTGGTATTCTTGCTGTCAAAGCGCTTGGAGCAGAAATTGTGCACAATCTGCTCCTTTCCCTGCAACACCATGTCAAAGAGGTGCCTCAGGTACAGCAAGCCATTCAATTTATCCTGCACTGCCAAGCTCAAGCAATGCAAGAAAGAGTCGCAGACGATCCAGAAAATGCTGATCTACTTGAAGAAAAACCAAGCTATTTGACTTCTTTCAGCATCCATTTGACAATAAAAGAGATGCTCAGCTCACTGATGACCGAGTCTAAAGCACGCATTCACGAGCATTCTGACTTTTTCTTAGCGACAAGGGGCTATCCATGGTAACTGCTTATCCTATACTCATCGGGCTTTTATTGAGCGCCCTCTCTACACCCACATTGGCTGAAGAGCACCGCCAAAATGCCCGACCTGTTGAGCCACGGAGTACCGAACAACCTGCCGTCATGCCTGATAATCGTTTAGAACGTCAATCTGAGCGTAACGAGCAAATGCAGAGGCGTGGCGAAACTCAAAGAGAAAAAATGCGACTACGCCAAGAAAATCTGCGTGAGCATCGCGAAGACATGCGTGAACATCAAGATAAAATACGTGAACGTCGTGAAGACATGCGTGAGCATCAAGATAAAATACGTGAATACAACAAAGACATGCACGAACACCAAG
>JAHFQF010000010.1:1986-21352 GCA_023266435.1 Legionellales bacterium
AATATCAAAAAGATAGGCTTCAACACTCTGAAGGAATGCTTGATCGACAAACAGAGTCAGATCCAGACCAACTAGAAAGACAACATGAGAAAATCCAGAGATCTCAAAACCCAGATCTTGATAGCAGAAAGGAAGCCCACAGAAATAGAATGCAAGCAAACCAGCAAACGAGACAAGAGCGTAAAGAAAATTAGCGCGATCCCTTCATGTTGCAAGAGTAGTGTAGAAAAAAGCTAGCGTGCCGGCACTTAAGACCGGCACCTACATTTATTCAGTGAAGCAGGCTGGAGTTAAGACAATACTTCTGCAATACCTTTTCCGATATCAGCAGGAGAACGTACTGTATAAACACCAGCGTCCTTGAGTGCTGCAAATTTTTCATCTGCAGTCCCTTTACCACCGGAGATAATGGCTCCTGCATGTCCCATACGCTTGCCTTGTGGTGCAGTCACCCCAGCAATGTAAGAAACCACTGGCTTTGTAATAAATTCCTTAATAAAAGCAGCCGCTTCCTCTTCTGCTGTACCTCCAATTTCACCGACCATCACAATGGCTTCAGTTTGAGGATCTTGTTCAAACAATTTTAAAGCATCAATGAAGCTGGTTCCTGGAATTGGATCGCCACCTATCCCAATACAAGTACTTTGGCCAAAACCCAAATCAGTGGTTTGTTTAACCGCCTCATAGGTTAAAGTACCAGAACGAGAAACAATACCAATCTTACCAGGTTTATGAATGTAACCAGGCATAATACCAATTTTACATTCACCGGGTGTAATGATACCGGGACAGTTTGGACCAATTAAACGCGTGTCTGTGCCGTCAATATAGTCTTTCACAATCAACATGTCTAAAGTTGGCACGCCCTCTGTGATACAGACAACCAATTCTATGCCAGCTTCCACAGCTTCAATGATCGAATCTTTGCAGAAAGGTGCTGGCACATAGATCACCGATGCGGTTGCGCCCGTTGCGTTGACGGCATCTTTGACCGTATCAAAGACAGGTAATCCTAAATGCTTTTGCCCACCTTTTCCTGGCGTCACACCACCAACCATTTTTGTACCATACTCAATGGCTTGTTGGCTGTGTAATGTACCTTGTTTTCCTGTGAACCCTTGGCAAATGACTTTAGTTTTTGCGTTGATCAGTACGCTCATTTTGACACTCCCGCTGCTTCAACTGCCTTTTTAGCCCCATCCGTTAAAGAAGACGCTGCAATAATATTCAAACCACTTTCTGATAGGATTTTTAGAGCAGGAATCGCTTGATTACCCTCTAGACGTACGATCACAGGGACTTTAATGCCCACTTCTTTAACCGCGGCAATAATGCCCATTGCAATGTCATCACAACGTACAATACCACCAAAAATATTTACAAAGACACCTTTGACTTTGTCATCAGATAAAATGATTTTAAATGCTTCAGTCACTCTTTCTTGAGTGGCTCCACCACCTACGTCTAAAAAGTTTGCTGGATTACCACCATGCAGTTTGATCAAATCCATGGTTGCCATTGCTAAGCCAGCACCATTTACCATGCAACCAATATTGCCATCTAATGCAACATAGTTGATTTCCCATTCTTTGGCACGATTTTCTCGCACATCCTCTTGTGTTGGATCACGAAACTCATGAATGCTTTTTTGACGATATAAAGCGTTGTCATCTACGTTGATTTTTCCATCTAAGCAAATCAGATCACCTGCTTTAGTAATGACTAACGGATTGATTTCCACCAAGCTTAAATCAGAAGCTTCAAACAATTGACCCATTTTCATCACAATGTCGGTAAATTGTTTGACTTGATGGTCTTTTAATCCTAATTGAAAAGCCATTTCCCGCCCCTGATAAGGCAAGACGCCCAATAAAGGATTCACCAACATGCGTAAAATCTTTTCAGGCGTTTCACTGGCTACTTTTTCGATCTCAACGCCACCTTCTGTAGAGGCCATCACGACAATACGTTGAGAAGCTCTGTCTACCACTGCGCCCAGATATAATTCTTTCTCAATCTCACTAGGAGTCTCTACTAAAACACGACTGACCAACTGGCCATTGCTATCCGTCTGATAGGTCACTAAATGCGTGCCTAATAAAGATTTAGCAAAACCACGTAACTCTTCTAAATCCGAGAAAAGTTTTACTCCGCCTGCTTTGCCTCTACCACCCGCATGGACTTGTGCTTTCACAATCCAACGACTTCCGCCCAGTTTTTTTGCAACAGCCACCGCTTCTTCAGCAGTTTCTACCGCTTCACCTACTGGCACAGGCAGTCCATAGCTTGCAAACAGTGCCTTTGCTTGATATTCATGTAAATTCATGCCACACCTCTATAAATCGAGTAATATCCTTGCAGGATCTTCCAACAGCTCTTTGATAGTGACCAAAAAGCGAACAGACTCTGCCCCATCAATTAAACGGTGATCATAAGATAAAGCCACATACATCATCGGTCTTATCACGATTTGATCATTTTCGACGACGGGACGTTTTTCAATTTTATGCATCCCTAAAATACCAGTTTGTGGTGGGTTAATAATTGGCGTAGACATCAATGAGCCAAATACCCCTCCATTAGAGACTGTAAACGTTCCTCCTGTCATGTCTTCAATACTTAATTGTCCTTCACGTGCTTTTTCACCCAAAGCAGCAATTTGAATTTCAAGTTCAGCAAGACTCATTGTTTCTGCATTTCGCAAAATGGGAACCACTAGCCCTCTGGGAGAGGACACAGCAATCCCTATGTCATAATATCCATGATAGACAATGTCATTACCATCAATAGACGCATTTACAACCGGAAAGCGTTTCAGCGCTTCTACAACTGCTTTAGTAAAGAAAGACATGAATCCTAATTTGGCGCCATGTACTTTTTCAAATTGATCTTTATATTTTGCTCGTAAATCCATGACAGGTTGCATATTGATTTCGTTGAAGGTCGTTAAAATGGCTGCAGCCTGTTGAGAGTGTAATAAGCGCTCCGCAATGCGTGCGCGCAAACGCGTCATAGGCACCCGCTTCTCTGTCCGTGCACCTTGTGGAAGCGCAACCACAGGGTCAGTGGATACAGTTGCTGATTTAGTCGGGGATTTGGCTGCTAACGCAACATCTGCTGTAGTGATTCGACCTGCTTTTCCTGTACCAGTCACCGCCTTAGGATCAATCTCTTCCGCTTTGAGTGCTCGACGCGCAGCAGGGCCAGACAAATCCGCTTTCAAAGCTTTTTCAACCGCTGTTTCTTTAACGGGTTCCACCTGTTGTGTTTTGGCAGTTGCTTTTGCAGCACCGGCTTTAAACTGACCAATGACTTCTTCAGCCAGTACGGTCTCTCCATTACCCTTTAAAATCGCCTCTAAAATGCCTGATTCAGGAGCAACTACTTCTAACACCACTTTGTCGGTCTCAATGTCTACTAAATTTTCATCTCGCTCAACATATTCACCAACTTTTTTATGCCAGGTTGCAATGGTGGCGTCTGCAACAGACTCTGGCAATACGGGGACTTTAATTTCTATGGTCATGCCTAATACCCTTCTAACTTATTCAAATAACGCGGATTGTACCAATGCAGCCTGCTGCTGATAATGTAATGCAATATAGCCCACTGCAGGCGAAGCAGAAGCAGATCTACCCGCATAACGCAAAGTTTGATTAGGAGCCAAACTCTCTTGGAAGCGGTGTCGTGTAGAATACCAAGCACCTTGATTCATGGGCTCTTCTTGACACCAAATCACTGTTTTTGCAGCCTGATATTTTTGCAGAATCGCCGTCAACTCGACGTCAGGGAACGGATACAACTGTTCTACTCGGACCAGTGCAACTTGATTTAATTTGGCTTCCCGTTTCTTCTCTAGTAAATCATAATAGACTTTACCACTGCACAAAACGACACGATTAATGTGCTTCACAGCGTCCACTTCGTGATCATCAATGATCACTTGAAACGTACCATTCACAAACTCGTCTAATGTAGAAACTGCATCCCGATGTCTTAATAAACTCTTTGGACTCATCACCACTAGCGGTCGGCGTACTGGGCGAATCATCTGTCTTCTTAGCATATGAAAGACTTGGGCCGGGGTGCTGGGCACACAAATCTGCATATTGTGTTGTGCACACAACTGCAGATAACGCTCTAACCGTGCAGAAGAGTGCTCTGGTCCCTGGCCTTCAAAGCCATGAGGTAATAACATAACAAGACCGCATAAACGACCCCATTTCTGCTCTCCAGAGCTGATGAACTGATCCATCACAACTTGCGCGCCATTCGCAAAGTCTCCAAATTGAGCTTCCCAAACGACTAGAGAGCTTGGTGCAGCGGAAGCGAATCCATACTCGAACGCTAAGACTGCTTCTTCGGACAATAATGAATCATGAATTTCGAAGACTTTATCTGGATTTACTTGGGTCAATGGGATATGCACATTCCCCGTTTTCTGACAATGCCAAACAGCGTGGCGATGAAAGAATGTGCCACGCCCCACGTCCTGACCCGTGATTCTGACATCATAATTATCTTGCAATAATCCAGCATACGCTAATATTTCTGCAAAACCCCAATCACATGGCATTTTGCCCAAACTCATTTGTATCCGATCATCTACAATTTTTTGCACACGTGGGTGTAACTCTACTCCAGCAGGCACCGTAGTGAATATTTTAGCTAATTGTGGAATCGCTTTTGCAGATAACCCAGTCACACCAGAAGTACGCCAATCACTGGCTAGAAAATGCTCCCAGTTCATGGCTAATTCAGGTTTGGCATTCAAGATAATGTCATTGGCAACACATTCTCCCTGATCTAATCTGTCGCGATTTTTTTTCAGTAAATCTTCTGCTTCACCTGCAGCAATCACCCCTGCCTGCTCTAACTGGGTTGCGTATAATTTACGCGTAGTGGGATGCTTTTTGATGAGCTGATACATCATTGGTTGTGTGGCCGACGGTTCATCCGCTTCATTATGTCCATGCCGACGATAGCAAACGAGATCAATGACTACATCTTTCTTGAATTGCAATTTATAATCTAACGCCATACGAGCCACATGGAGCACTGCTTCAGGATCATCTGCATTCACGTGAAAAACCGGCGCTAATATGAGTTTCGCGACATCTGAGCAATACAAAGTAGAACGCGCATCTTTAGGATTGCTAGTGGTAAAACCCACCTGATTGTTGATAATAATATGAATTGTGCCCCCTACGCCATAACCACGTGTTTGTGACATATTGAGGGTTTCCATCACAACGCCTTGCCCAGCGAAAGCGGCATCTCCATGAATTGCGATAGATAAAACTTGTTCTTTCTCGGTATCACAGCGACGTGTCATCCGTGCACGCACTGATCCAGAGACTACTGGGGTAACGATTTCTAAATGTGAAGGATTAAATGCCATTGCCAAATGCAAGGTTTCATTTTCTGTGCGTATGTCAGAAGAAAATCCTTGGTGATATTTCACATCACCAGAAAACTCTGTCGCTTCTGCATGTTTACCTTCAAATTCATCAAATAAATGACTGGGTTTTTTGCCGAGAATGTTGACGAGCACATTCAATCTGCCACGATGCGCCATGCCTATCACTGCTTCTTTCACACGGTGTCGGCCAGCACGACGTAACGTTTCATCGATGAGGATCAGTAACGCATCACCACCTTCTAGAGAAAATCGCTTAGCACCCGGGTATTTGGTACCAATGTATTTCTCTAAGCCCTCTGCTTTGGTCAATAACTCTAGCAAATATTTCTTGGTTTCTGCTGAGTAAACTGGTTTATGGCTACCCTCAATGTGTTGTTGAATCCACTCACGTTCATGTCTTGAGACAATATGTAAATACTCAACTGCAATGGGTCCACAGTAGCACGCTTTTAAAGTCGCTTGCAGCTCTCTGAGTGTGAGCTCACTGGCCCCAACGAAATCTCCTGCATCAAAAGTGATGTCTAGATCAGCTGGACTGAGCCCATGGTATTCTATTGTAAGTTCACTAACCACTTCCTTTTCAGTTAAACCCAGCGGTTCAATTTGAGCAGCACGATGCCCAAGGAGTCGATAGGCTTGAATCAAATGCTGCACACGTGTTTGTTTACGCTCATGCGCCTGAATAGCAAGCCTATCCGTAGAGGGTGCTGTAACAGCATATATCGGCTGTTTAGCTGCTCGCTTAAAGGCCTCTTGAATTGCATGATGTGAAACATCCAGCTGCGCTGATGCCCCAGGTAGTTGCTGAAAAAAAGTACGCCATACTTCAGACACAGCATTGGGGTCTTTTAAATAGTCTTCAAATAATTGCTCAATATACTGAACATTTCCCCCGGCTAACGCGGAAGAATCAAAAAAAGCTTGCATGCTGTCATTAGACATACCGGCACCCACCTAAACCAAATAACTAACTTAAAATGCTTTACTCAAACAGATTATACAACAAACATACACAAATGATGAGATTCAGTTGTGTCTATTTATTCAGCCAATGATCAAAGGCTACTTCTCTTTTAACCCAGACAGTAACTGATCAATATTTTGCAACTCAGCTAAACACTCTTACCCCGGCCCGCCCCGCCTTAAAATCCAGCACTTGGGATTCGGCAGAGCGAGTGGCAGTGATGCAGAAGCAATAGGAGGGCTATATAGCCAGTTAAATATCTTCGCTCATCATAGCGATACGAATATCTCCAATGGCTTTTGTAGGGTTTAATCCTTTTGGACAGACATCAACACAATTCATGATGCTACGACAACGGAATACACTATAGGCATCATTCAACATTTTCAAACGTTGGCGTGTTTGATTATCTCTCGAATCTAAAATAAAGCGTGCGCATTGTAAGAGTGCAGCAGGACCCGCAAACTTTTCAGGATTCCACCAATAGGAAGGACAGGCGCTTGAACAACAACCACATAATATGCACTCGTATAAACCATCTAGCTTCTCGCGCTCTGCGGGCGTTTGTAAACGCTCTTTCGCTGGTACTGGCTCATCATTTTGCAGATAAGGCTGCATTTTTTTGTATTGCTGATAGAACTGAGTCATATCCACAATCACATCTCGCACCACCGGCATCCCTGGAAACGGACGAATCACAATTGGCTCTGAGAGTTCACTGATTGGTGTGATACAGGCCAACCGATTTTTGCCGTTAATGTTCATGCCGTCTGACCCACAGACCCCTTCTCGACAAGAGCGCCTAAAACTTAAGGTGGCATCTTGCTCTTTTAATGCGATCAAAGCGTCAAGCACCATGATAGCACCCGCTTTCTCTACATCTAAGTCATACTCTTGCTGATACGGTCTATCATCTTTTTCCGGATCATAGCGATAAATCGAAAAACGCATAAAGATACCCTCTCTGAATGCTAATAAACTCTTTCTTTCGGCTCAAATGTAGGCACAGTCAATGGCGTCATATTCACTGGACGTGTACCGATACTGTCATCTGGATGATATAACAAATGTTTTAGCCAATGTTTATCATCTCGGTTGGGGTAGTCCTCTCTAGAATGTGCTCCCCGGCTTTCTTGTCGATGTAGCGCTGTGCAAGCAGTTGCAACGGCAACCGCCATCAAGTTATCTAATTCTAACGCTTCTACACGTGCTGTATTAAATACTTGGCTCTTATCCAGTAAAACTGCCTCTTTCAATGCGTCTCTCAATGATTTAATTTGTGCTAGACCACTGAGCATGGAGGATTCTGTTCTAAAGACACCAAAATCCAATTGCATCACTTTTTGCATCTGTGTACGAATCTCAGCAATAGACGTACCTTGTGTCCGTGTTTCCCAACCCATATAGCGCTGTAAAGCTTCTTCGATCACATCATCTGGAGTCACTGGTTCTTCAATACCCTGATTGAGTATTTCATTAATATGAATACCAGCAGCTCTACCAAATACCACTAAATCTAATAAAGAATTGCCTCCCAAACGGTTGGCACCATGTACAGAAACACAAGCACACTCACCTACAGCATACAAACCAGGGATGATTTCATCCCCTAAAAACTTACGCTGTACAACCTGTCCATGCACATTCGTGGGAATGCCACCCATCATATAGTGACAAGTCGGGACTACTGGGATAGGCTCGAAAATTGGATCAGCATTGGCAAACGTTTTTGAAAGCTCTCGAATGCCTGGCAAGCGCGAATTAATTACTTCAGCGCCCAGGTGCTCTAATTTTAAGTACACATGATCAGCATTCGGACCACAACCATTCCCTTGTCTAATTTCCAGCATGATAGAGCGCGCTACCACATCACGCCCAGCAAGATCTTTTGCGTTGGGTGCATAGCGCTCCATAAAGCGCTCACCATGCTTATTGATCAAATAACCACCCTCACCACGGCAACCCTCAGTGACTAAAACACCCGCCCCCGCAATGCCGGTCGGATGGAATTGCCACATTTCCATGTCTTGTACAGAAAATCCAGCACGCAAAACCATACCAATACCATCACCCGTATTGATGAGTGCATTGGTCGTTGAATGAAAAATACGCCCTGCACCGCCGGTTGCTAAAATCACCGCTTTGGATTTTAAAAAGACTAACTCACCCGTTGCAATGGAAAAAATCACCACACCAGCAATACCGCCATGCGGATCTTTGACTAAATCTAAAGCATACCATTCACTGTAAACTTCCGTTTCAGCCTCTAGATTTTTTTGATACAGAGTGTGTAATAGCGCATGCCCCGTTCTATCCGCTGCTGCAGCCGTCCGTGTCGCTTGCGCCCCACCGAAATTTTTTGACTGACCACCAAAAGGTCGCTGATAAATACGACCATCTTCCTGGCGAGAAAACGGCAGGCCCATGTGCTCTAACTCATAAACCACTTCAGGGCCTGTTTTACACATGTACTCGATACAATCTTGATCACCTAAATAATCTGACCCTTTCACCGTATCAAACATGTGCCACAACCAGTTGTCCTCATCCGCATTGGCTAACGCACAAGTAATCCCCCCCTGTGCAGACACTGTGTGAGAGCGTGTTGGAAAAACTTTTGAGACAAGCGCGACTTTACGACCTGCTTGTGCTAACTGTAGAGAGGCGCGCATTCCTGCACCACCCGCTCCTATCACAACTGCGTCATAAGAACGCTGAATTGGGCATTTCATATAGAACGAGTCCCCCATAAAATGATGACACCCCAAAATCCATAACCCAATAAGGCTAAAATCACTAGGGCTTGTACTGAAAGTCTGACACAATGCTTTTTTAAATAATCGGTGGTGATGGTCCACATGCCAATCCATGCATGCGCAATGCAGGCAAGCAAGGCGATGAAAGTCGCCACTTTCATGATTTGGCCTTGATATAAGGCATGCCAAGCAGAATAGCCCACTGGCTGATGACTGATTAAGAAGCTAATCAGATATAAAAAATAAATCGCCAAATAAAACGCTGTGAAGCGTTGCATCAACCAATCTTGCAATCCAGAACGTTTAAAAAACATGGTTTATCCCCATAAAAAGAAACCAAAGCTGATTGCCACAACAAAAGTCATGAAGAACACCACGGCTGCAGATGCTTTTGCCATCCGTAAGGTTTCTCCTAATCCCAAATCCATGGCTAAATGCCGAATGCCTGCCAACAAGTGGTATAAAAAAGCAACCACTAACAGCCAAAGGAAGAACGCACAGCAGCCTTTCGCAACGGAAGCTTGTAAACTCGCGAACCCTTCTGCAGTCAACGATTGCTGAAACATCCAGAGCACCCAAGGAACCAATAAGAAAACGAAGATTCCTGATAAACGGTGGCAAATAGAGGCAATAGCGGTAAGAGGAAAACGTATCTGATGAAGTTTAAGATGAACCGGTCTTTTTTTAGCCATAGTATCCTCACTGGCAAAACAACCTAGCAAACAAACAAAGTTGTATGACTCTAATACCTTAGGGTGGATGCCATGTAGTATAATCAGTGCTCCGCGTTTACACAATGATACATACTGCAACCAATAGCAAAGAGATCGTTGGGCAACCAGGATTTTTCTGCTAAAATTTCTGCAATTAGTATCACATCACGAGGAATCGAGGAATTGACTGAGAAAGCAAACGAACAAAATGCAACAATCATGCTACCAGATGGTAAAACCATCGAATTGCCTGTCATGCATGGTACTGTGGGCCCAAGCGCCATTGACGTCCGGCCTTTAAGCAATCATGGTTTGTTTACCTTTGATGAAGGTTTTCGCTCCACAGCGTCTTGTGCTTCCGCTATCACTTACATTGATGGGGATGAGGGCGTATTGCTTCATCGCGGCTATCCTATCGAGCAGTTAGCAGAGAAATCTAACTTCATTGAAGTCTGCTATCTCTTGTTACATGGTGATCTGCCCGACAAAGAAAGCTATGACAGTTTTGAACATCAAATCAGACACCACACCATGGTGCATGAACAATTAATTCAATTTTTTAATGGTTTCCCACGTAATGCGCACCCCATGGCTGTGATGTGTGGTGTGGTGGGGGCTCTGTCTGCTTTTTATCATGACTCGCTGGATGTGCGTAACTCAGAGGACAGAGACATCGCGGCATTACGTTTGATAGCCAAAATGCCGACATTGGCAGCGATGTGTTACAAATATTCCATTGGGCATCCTTTTGTGTATCCTCTCAACCGTTTAGGCTACGCAGATAACTTCTTGCACATGATGTTCTCTGTGCCTTGTGCCAACGAAGAGCCAAATCCTATCATGGCCAGAGCCATGGATAGAATTTTTATTTTGCATGCTGATCATGAGCAAAATGCCTCCACCTCTACCGTGCGCATGGCAGGTTCTTCTGGTGCTAATCCGTTTGCTTGTATTGCGTCTGGGATTGCAGCACTTTGGGGCCCTGCGCATGGCGGCGCCAATGAAGCTGTGTTAAAAATGTTGATGACCATCGGCGATCCGCGCAACATTGATAAGTTTATTGCTAAAGCCAAAGACAAAGAAGATCCATTCCGTCTCATGGGCTTTGGACACCGTATTTACAAAAACTATGACCCACGCGCACAAGTCATGCGCAGGACCTGTCATGAAGTGTTGAAAGAAACACACCATTTAGATGATCCTTTGTTTGAAATTGCCATGCGTTTGGAAGACATTGCACTCAAAGATGAGTATTTCATCTCCAAGAAACTCTATCCGAATGTAGACTTCTATTCTGGTATTATTTTGCGAGCCATTGGTATTCCTACCAACATGTTTACCGTGATATTTGCCTTAGCGCGTACCGTAGGTTGGATCGCACATTGGCGTGAAATGATTTCTAATCCACAAATGTCTATCAGCCGTCCTCGTCAAATTTACACAGGCGAAACAGTACGCGATTATACGCCGATTCGTAAACGTAAAGAGCAAGCCAAATAGAGCCTGTTATCCCCGCTGACCACGGAAGGCGGGGATTAGCATTCAATCGTGGTTTTACAGTCGGCATTCAAATAGATAAAAGGGATCGCGCAGCTCCGAGGATCTTTGCGTGAGCGAGCTTGAAGCCCAGCCGCCCTCACAGGATCTTCGGCCACCCTCTCCTACCAAAATCGTGGGAGAGGGGATTTGATCGCCCGGCGGCTTTTGCGAGCGAAGTAGCAAAGATGCGAAGGTAGGCTGCCAGTCACTTCTGGAGATTCTTGAACGCTTGCCTATAAAAGTATACTAGACCTCTTGCAAAACTCGCTGCGCTGGAACGTACGGCATTCCCACCGCTTTGGCAACCAACTCATGTGTAATCTGGCCTTTGTATATATTTAAGCCTGGTGTGAAATACGGATCATCCAACAATGCTTGACGATACCCTTTCTCGGCTAATTGTACGACGTAGGGTAAGGTTGCATTATTTAAAGCAAAGGTAGAAGTACGTGGTGCACCACCTGGTAAGTTGGTGACACAATAATGCACGATGCCTTCTTCGATAAAAATTGGATCGGAGAATGTAGTTGGCCTGGATGTTTCAAAGCAACCACCTTGATCAATCGAGAGATCAACCAACACACTGCCTGGTTGCATTTTGCGTAATAAATCTCTAGTCACTAATTTGGGCGCTTGTGCACCCGGAATCAATGCAGCACCAATCACCAAATCAGCGCGAATGACTGCATGCTCAATGGCTTCTTGGCTACTACTCAAGGTTTGAATCATTGCGCCAAATTCGTTTGACAAGCGTCGTAAGCAGTTTAAATCACGATCAATGAGGGTTACCTGAGCACCGAGCCCCACAGCCATCCTGAGCGCATTTGAACCTGCAGAGCCTCCTCCTAAAATCACCACTTGAGCGGGCGCAACACCAGGCACACCACCCAATAATACCCCACGCCCTCCTTGGACTTTCTCTAAACAAAAAGCACCCACTTGGATTGACATGCGACCAGCTACTTCACTCATTGGCATTAATAAGGGAAGCTGCCCTAATGCATTGGTTACAGTTTCATAGGCGATGCCAATCACACCAGATTGTTGCAGTAAGCGTGTTAATTCTGGATCAGGCGCCAAATGCAAGAAAGTAAAGAGTACTTGATTTTTTCTCAACATTTTACATTCGATTGGTTGTGGCTCTTTCACTTTGACAATCATGTCGGCACTTTGAAAAATTTCTTTGGCAGAGTTTAAGATCTCAGCACCTGCTTGGTGATAGGCTGCATCTGTCACACCAATTCCTATCCCAGCTTCTTTTTGCACCGCAACATAATGTCCTCGTGCGACTAGCTCTCGTACAGAGCTTGGCACTAAGCCCACTCGATACTCATGATCTTTAATTTCTTTTGGTACGCCGATTTTCATGGTAACCCCTCACCCAAAGTCCTAACTCACCTGTTTCCTGAAAGGGTGCTATATTCATACAACATTAGTTAATAAACTAAACGACCTATGAAAAACCCCTGGTTAGTCTCAATCATTCCAATGCTTCTAGTATTACTATTCATTACACCGACTGCCAAAGGCAAGGATTATTATCAACAAGTACAAAAAAGCCCAGCAGAGCTCTATGCCTTAGAAAAATTTTATCTGAATGACAGTCAACTTTGGTCTAAGAGCAAACAATATACCATTGCTTTACATGCTTGTAGTTATGTACTGAAAACTTACCCGAACCACCCCAGAGCCTTAAATCTGCTCATTGTTTTTGCAAAGAATGGTATTCCTCTGACAACTATCCAACCTTATTTTGACAAAGCATTACAAGCCGCACCAGAGCAGAGCATGACCTATTTTTTAGCAGGCAAACTACATCAAGAAACGGGGAATGCAGCAGCAGCCATTCCTTTTTATCATCAAGCCATCACTAAAGATCCCGAGCGTGGATTCTATTATTACGCTTTGGCAGAGTCTTACCTTGCAACTCAGCAAATTGGTCCTGCACAAACTGCACTCAAACAAGCCTTAAACCTCAATTTTGATATCACGAAGCTTCAAGCTACACTGCAACCCAACCCTGCAAATTGATGCGTTTTGCAAGATCAAAGCTGCAAGTCTCAGAACAGCACAATTACACTATCTACTGATAAAAACCAGTGTAGGCGCAAGTGGGAGTTGGGATCAGGTACACTAGATTAAAAGTCAGGTAAGGACCTATATATATTTTTAGGCTTGTGTTACCCTGGCTAAGGCACCATTCGAACACTTACAACAGAGGAAGGATGATATGCACACTCATGATGTATCAGAGCAACAAGATGCGGCACTGCTTCGTAGTCAAGCAGAGCTCCTAAAGCAACGTGAAGAAAAAGAGAAACGAAAGAAAGAGGAAGAAGAGCAGAAACCAAAATGTGGCAAATGCGGCGCAAAAGGCCATATTTCTGCAATCTGTAAACGACCACGACCTGGCTAAGAGATCATACCCCACACTACATCGGGGAAAATTTTTTCAGGGGCGGCTTACCCAAGGATTTAGGGAATGGATACCGCATTACACGGTCGGTGGATTACCACAGAGTCTGAGTTCATGGCACTCGCGCCCGCATGGAATGAGTTAGCTATAAAGAATAATTACTCTGTCTTTCATTACCATGAATGGTTTGTTGCTGCTTGGCAATGGCAAGACAAGTCATCAATACTATGTATCTATTGTGTCTTTCAAGCAAACAGACTCATCGGCATTTTTCCGCTCATCTGTAGAACACAGCACTACAAGAAAATTCCTTTTCAACAATTACAATTTTTAACCGTGCCTGATACTCAATTTTGTGATCTCATTGTAGCTCAGGATCAAGCATTACCTGCCTTATCTGAATGTTTTAAAGCCCTGGCTCAAACACCCATTGTTTGGGACAAATTACAATTAGATTATTTAACTGTGCAGAGTACCCTGTATCAACATCATCCTACACTCTCAGTGAAAAGTGCATTTCCAATACAATGTCAAATTATCAACCAACACGAGTATGTGCAATGCATGGGGACATTCCAAGACTATTATCAACAGCGCACAAAAAAATTTATTAAGTCTCATCGTAATATTCATAATCGCTGGAAAAATCAAAAAAACTGGTCAATTCATCACTACAGAACTGTCTCTGCAAATCAATTAGATGTGCTACTCGCTCAATGGAAAACACTCGTAAACCATAGCTGGAAAAAATCAACGGATACTACCTTATTGAGTGCAAAACCTCGTGCATTTTTACACAGATTAAGTCATGCGGCCATTCAACAACAGTGGTTTAGTTTATTTGTCTTGTCTTTAAACAACACCTGGATTGCTTGTGAATATCAACTACACATCCACAATCAATGCTTTGCATTACGATCTGATTATCATGCAGACTACCAGCATTTATCTCCCGGTGATTTTTTACAACATGCCATATTAAAAGCATGTTTTGAATCGAATACTTGTCATGCTTATTATTTCGGCCCGGGGCTGAATCCCTATAAAAAACGTTGGGCCACACATCGCTTGCCACTGATACAGTGCACAGCCTATCAAACCACCTGGAGAGGGAAAATTCTTTCCATGCTTGACAAACAACGACTAATGCGCCAAAAATGGTCGTTCGAAGAATAAAAAGAAGAATGACAGAATTGACTCTATTAACAATAGACTCTACGCTACAGCCCCTAGTATTTAGCATTAGAGAAGGTGCTCGTTTAAAAAAAACGCACAATTCAGATCAATCATTACAAGCCTGGTTTTTATTACCTGACCATACCACCTTGGCAGCAGAGGGGTTTTTTCAAAACTACCGTGAGCATGGCATACAATGTTTTAGTCGCTTATCTCATTGTTTTTCAGGATTTTTATATGATAAACAAGCGCATAAATGGATCATTGCAGTAGATAGATTTGCGAGCATCCCTTTATATTACATGCATTGTCAGAATAAAACTTACGTATCTAACAAAATAGAAAATCTCATTCATTTGACAGCCAATGACACCTTAAACCCACAAAGCATACTGGCCTATTTTTATTTCCATTTTATTCCTAGCCCACTGACATGCTCCGCTCACATTAAAAAGCTCATCCCTGGAAACGCTTTGATCGTCCAAGGGAAGCAATGTATAGAGATGCCTCATATCCCAAAAGAGTGTGCGTACTTAAAACCCGAGATGAAAGACAATGCTTACAACACTTGTTTTCAGCTCTTAGAGGAAAGTGTATCACCTTATACTACTCAAAATGACTGCGGTGTGTTTTTAAGTGGTGGACTAGACAGCTCTACCTTAACGTATTTACTAGCAAAATCACGACCCAATTTTCCTGCTTTTTCAATTTTCTTTCAAGAAAAAGAGTTTGATGAAAGCCTGTATGCCAAGTTAATGGCAGAGTCTGCGAAAGCACAACACCACACCTACATTTATGATGCTAAAACCTTCATGCATGACATTACAAATCTATTACCCAGATTAGCACAACCTTTTGGTAATTTATCGATCTTTCCTTGCTACCAGGTTGCTAAAATGGCAAAACAACAGGGTATCCAGACTTTAATTGCAGGCGATGGAGGAGATGAGGTTTTCGGAGGAAATCAGCGTTATCTTTTGCAAAACCAATATCAGGCCTTGCAAAACTCACCCTATATCATGCGAAAATTATTATTACTCTTAGCAGAAGCTCGCTATCCAAAAAGGAAATACCAACGTCTGCTGTATAAATTAAACACTTCACTCCCCTTGAGATTGTACACAGACATTTTTTTAAAGCACTGGAACCTCACCGAGCTTTTTGATTCTGATTTTTTAGCAGCAATAGACATCTCTGCATTAGAAGAAATTTGCATTTTTCACTACAGTGATCTGATGCATCTTCCTTTTCAAAAGAGGCTTTTACAATATGATTGGCGCTTTACTTTAAGCGATAATGATCTCATTAAAGTACGACAAGCGTGTGAGATAGCGGGAGTTGAGGTGGTTTTCCCCTATTTGTCACCTGCACTCGTTGAATATGCCATGTCTTTACCACCGACGGCATTATTTACCTTAAGTAAATTAAGACCTTTTTTTCATAAAATGGTCAAACCCCATCTACCAGAAACGATTTTAAGAAAACCCAAACATGGTTTCAGTTTGCCGTTCGGTCTCTGGTTAAACACAGAGGCTGACTTACAATCACTGATCTATGATTCCGCTCAACAATTCAAATCCCAGCATATTTTACAAGCATCATTCATTGATAAACTGCTCCATCAATCACATCAACATCCTACTTATTACAGCGTGTTTGTCTGGCTAATCACTGCCTTACAATTATGGCAACAGGCGCATCCAGCCAGAAACGCTGTTGAGCAGCAGACACTTGTATCCGCTTAAAAAGCGGATGAGAATAGTGTATTAAGAAAAAACAGATAAATAATGTGTTCTTGGACAGGCCAACTGGTTGGTAGAGGTTTTTAGCTTTCCATGTGAGGTAGAAAAAGCAAAATCATAGCCTGCTTTTTTTACTAAAATCTGATGTGCATCTTCAAAGTCTTTATTTTGAATACCATTTGGATAGGCGAAATAACGTACGGGTGCATTCAAAATTTTTTCCAATA
Source organism: Legionellales bacterium (assembly GCA_023266435.1). Taxonomy (GTDB): domain Bacteria; phylum Pseudomonadota; class Gammaproteobacteria; order Berkiellales; family Berkiellaceae; genus JAHFQF01. Next base: position 18,942 of record JAHFQF010000010.1, read on the forward strand.
TTTTTTTAGAAGTCACCAATTCTTGCTGGCATTGTTGTAAGGTAACTTGACTAAAAATCGGATGAGTATGAGTATGTGAACCAATGGTAAAGCCCTGTTGATGCAACGCGAGCAGCTCTTTCTCCGACATCATTTGTCGTGGCATCTCTGGAAAATCATGCGCCTGAAATAAATGAGTTACCAATGCATCCTGTATTTTTTTTGGTTGATATTTTAACCATTTTTTTAAATATTCTAATACCCGCTGACGTTGTATTTCTGTTTTAGTATGAAAACAAGATTGATAAAATTCTCTTAAATCTAAACTAGGCAACTCCCAATGTTTTAATGCCCATACTAATTTATCCGACCACATCCCTGTACTCCCGATATAGTCGGTGGGAATAAAAAAACAAGCAGGTAAATTTAAATCAGACAACACAGAGGTCGCAACCTGAAAATGCTCCAGATACCCATCATCAAATGTTAAAACAACCGCTCGATTGGGTATTGTATTATGCTCCAAACAGTGTCTTGCTTCATCTATCGACAGTGTACAATAGCGTTTTTTTAAAATTTTCATGCGCTCAACGAATTGCGCGACGCCCATGCCTTGATGCAGCCAATGCTGTGGATTTACCAGAACACGATGATACAATAGAATAGAGATACTTTTTTTCCAGATAGTATTAATCATTTGTCCTTTCTACTTTATAAGCACCCATAGGAACAGATTTTTTAAAGACGAAACGCTGTAAAGCTTGATACGGTGGTTTCGTATTTACAGGCACAACTGAGCCAGCATGTATGGATAAGATCACTAAAATACTTAATAGTGCATAATACATATCAAAATACGCCACACCCAAAAACGTACCCCCAATCATATAGGCGACCAAGCTACATTGTATCGCAACAGCCAATTGTGCAATCCAACCCGCTTGACCTTGTAAGTGCACACTCATCCGCCACGCACTCCACAATGTCATCATATAAAAAAACAAACCAATAAATCCATGTGCAGCTAAAACCTCAAAATAAATGCTATGCGAATCATGGTAGTCTACTGGATTTGGAGCATACTGCTCAAAAAAAGCAGGTTTAAAGACTTCTAATCCCCCACCTACTAAAGGTCTATCTAGAGCTAATCTCCATGCAAACCACCAAGCATTGATTCGACCTAACGCGGATAGATCTTGTTCATAATGAATAATCGTTTCCATGCGAGCAAACCAGGCGTCTGGTAAAAAAAGACCTACCAAAGGAACGCTGATACCCACTAGCAGCATACTCTGCCATTTGGCTTGTATTTTCCACAAAACAAAAGCAGACAGACCTATTAAGGTTACCAGTCCTCCTCGAGACTGGCTACCCAGGACAGCAAAAACAGATAAAAGCATCGCAGCAAATCCAAACTGGCGAATTATCCTGTGCGCCTGCGTGTTTAACAAGTAATACAATAATGGCAAGGTCATCAAAAGCGCCATCGCTAACGTGTTGTTATCTGCAATAAAAGAGGTCGGAGGACCATATACATGATAGTGCCCCAGTGTGAATAAAGTAAAAAGCCCTCCTTTGATACCATAAAAGATGATTGAGCCTACAATGACCCACAATAAGGCGTGCAAATCGTATTTTTTCTGCATAACCATGATTGTTAGCGCACTGAAAAGCATGATCTTCATAATTTTATTCCATTGCCACCAAGCCATCTCTGGTAACAACGCAAATACTGTGCTGATAGTTAACCACACTATCCAGCAAAACCAAAAGCCTGTTAAGCGATTGAGTGGAATCATTCGCTTCTCTGACCAAAAAAAGCTCAACATACTTAAGGCAGTAATCCACTTACCAAACGGAAAGCTAAAAATGAATCCATAGGCCAACCGATGGGGATTCATCATACTAATCCAATACCACAACAACACCCCCCACTGACAACGTATCAATGCTCCCGGTAATAAAAAAAACAAGAGGGTTGCTAAGAAAAAATCACGCATCGTAGCACGCGATGAGACGACGAAAACAGACTGTGGTCATTACCCAGAAAAAAAGTCCTATACCAGCACTCACTAATAACTGTATCCAAGCAGACTGCGTAGATAAGCCAAACTGAAATGCCACTCTCAGTATGACAGCAATCAACATCGCCGCCATCACGCCTGGTAAAAGCGCTTTTGCCCATTCTATCAATTTAAAATTAAAAACGTGACTAAATCGATACAGTAAAATTGCTGAAGTAATGAATTCAGAAATCACTAGCGCCATACAAATGGCTTGTATGCCATATGGCATTGTGCAGAGTAAGATCAAGAGTCGTATGCCGGCATGCAGCATTTGATAATTAAAATAAAAATTAATTTTTTCAGCCGCGATCATCATAGATTGATAAAAAGGCAAGCAGGATTCAATCAAAGCCACCCAACATAATA
>JAHFQF010000164.1 GCA_023266435.1 Legionellales bacterium
TCTTACGTAGTTTCTCATTATCAGCATACTGCATGATTGCATAGTAACAAGGGAAATCTAACGATAGGCGATACCCTGTCTGCCCCTGCGCTGTGGCATTGGCAGCCATCAATGCCATTGCACTCTCTGGCACCCCGGACAAATCTTCCGCATTTTCTACCAAAAAAGACCAGTTATCAGTTGCATCTAATACATGATTAGAGAACTGCGTGCTCAGCTGCTCTAAATCTTTTTGCAACTGATTAAACTGCTTTTGCGCTTCACCTTCTAAGTGAATCCCTGCCAGTTTAAAATCGCGCAAATGATTTTTTATGACCTGCTGCTGGGGCGCTGATAACTGTGCGAAATGCTTGCTATTAGCAATCCCCTGAATCAACTGATACAGCTGTTTGTTTTGTGTTAACTGTTGATAATACTCCGTCAATTTTGGCAAACATTGCTCATAGGCCGACCGCCACTCTGGTGTACTTTTAACACTATTTAAGTGCTGAATAGGCGACCAAACTTTTTTTAAACGATTGTCTAGTTGTGCTAAAGGCAATAACACACTATCCCAAGTGGGCTGCCCAGTTTGACTGACAAGCCGCTTTAATTGCTTGGTATTTTCCGTGATCACTGTTTCTACAGCAGGCTCAATGTCTTCTGCTTTAAATTGAGAAAATAACGGATGGGCATTGGTTTGAAGAAACAAATTTTCAGACATAAAAATCACCTTTGATACTTAAAACTCAGCATTTTGCAGCCAAGATGGTCAATGCAACGTAGGTTGTATCATAAGCTTTAATGACTAGTTGAACAACTACCCTGCCATCCGTACAATATTCTGACAAACTCCAGTAAGGAACGCTCACCATGCCTATTCGAAGCTACCAAGGCATTCAACCAACCATTGGCCAGCACGTCTATATTGATGAATCCGCCGTGATCATTGGAGATGTCACTATCGGTAAAGACAGCGCCATTTGGCCCATGGTCGTCGTACGAGGAGATATGCATCGCATTGTGATTGGAGAAGCGACAAATATCCAAGACGGAAGCATCCTGCATATCACGCATGCCAGTGAAAAAACAAACCCTCAAGGCTATCCGCTTCTGATTGGTAATGGCATCACCGTAGGTCACAAAGTCACGCTGCACGGTTGCACCATCGATGACTGGTGTTTGATTGGTATGGATTCTTTGGTTATGGATGGCGCCCACATTCATTCAGAAGTAATTTTAGGGGCTAAGTCACTTGTACCCCCGGGGAAAATATTAGAAAGCGGGTATCTGTACGTAGGCAGCCCCTGTGTACAAAAACGAGCATTGACACAGGAAGAAAAAGATTTTATTCGTTACAGCGCTAAAAACTATGTGGCATTAAAAAATAATTATCTGAAGGCGTCCACCTAAAGGTGGACGTTAAAAAAGCTCACAATAATTTCAATGGTAATCAACACAATGATGATCATTTCTAAAAAATGTGAGTGCTCATTTTCTAAATAACTATTAAACAAGTGGAAAATCTCATTCAGCGCATCTAGCTGCTGATTGAGCGCTTCAATCCGTATAGTGATATCGAGATAGCGCTCAAGCATGAGATAGTACGACTCTAGATTCGCATATTTCCAAAAAAACTTGGGTTGATAGCAGAAGCTGGCATTCAGGTTAATTTGGCTTTTAGCCTCTAGAATTTCGCCAATGATCTTTTGCACTTGCAAGCGCGATACACTCATTCGACCATTTTGAGCCAATGCAGTAACCATAGGGCGATATTTATCTACCAGACTTTCTATTCTAAGCTCCGCCTCTCTTAATTTAATAGACTGGGAAAATCCATAAGCCAAGCTTAATTTCAGCTCGGGATCGTTTTCCTCAATGGTTAAAACCTCTACATTGAAGTAATCGTGGGGGCGAATCGTAGTCTGATCGCCATACAAATACATGTAACCTTCAACGAGCTTTTTAGGCAAAGGATTGATGCAAAAAGACTGTACAAATTGTGTAATCTGAGATAACTTACCGCGCGGGCAGTTCCAAATCACCACACACCCATTGGCAAACACGTGACATAAACGCGCATCCTGAACAAAGTCAATTTGCAAGACATCCCAATATTTTTGGGTAGGCACCTGTAGTGTTCGACAATGCCGTTCTAACGCAGCAATATCAATCCGTTGAGCTAAACATAGGGTATAACAACGCATAAAAGTCTTCTTTACAGGCCGTTTTGTAAAAATTGTTACAAATTAGCCGCCTTCAGTTGATCTAACAGTAATATTAGCGGATCTCCTAGGATCTCTGCAAGCCAAGAGTCATATAACTAGTTGTTTCTTTGACATCTGGTAAGATACCAAACCAACGCTCAAATGCAAATGCTGCCTGCCACACTAACATCGCTAAGCCATCATAGCATTGTTCAGCCCCTGCTGCTTGAGCAACACAAAGAAAAGGGGTTATGCCGCTTTTAGAATAGGATAAGTCATATGCAATCTGACAGTTTGCTGGCATTTCTTCACACCATGGTCCGCGTGTATTGAATATCCCAGTAAAAATCCTGCCAACCCTGCCATCAAACAATTGAATCTGTCCATTGGTTGCAAAACGTTGTATTAAAGCCTCTGCTTTAGATTGCGTACGATTCGCAACAGTCAATAGCGCACCCTCTGCCAATAAATGGGAGATGATGCCTGCTGCTGCACCACCCGCACCTAGAATTAACCAATGCGCGTGAGACAGCGGCATGTGCTGCATGCGCATGGCCTGTACTAAACCAACCCCATCCGTATTATCCCCAATCAGCTGGTTATCGATACGATAGAGTGTATTCACGGCTTGTGCTTGAGTTGCATGCTCAGTCAAGCAATCAGCTGCTTGCGCTGCCAACAGTTTAAACGGGGCTGTGACATTTAAGCCCCGCCCCCCTTGTTCAAAAAATTGATCACACCACTCACGCAACGCTATTACTGACAAAGTCGATGGTAATTCTACCGTCTGATATTGCAAAGAAAGATCGCATTGCTGCGCAAAATGCTGATGAATCATAGGAGATAAACTATGATGGGCTGGATTACCTAATAAAGCGAGCCGATGTGTTTTCATGAGAGCATCGTCAATCTGCAAGTGGGTTCGAAGCGAGTATACGCGATAGAAGCAGAGGTTATCTCGTCTCCATTTTGTCCCCGTTGCTCGTGATAAGTAAGCATGCGCTCAAATTGATCTGGCATTGTCAAAGTATCTGTATGCTGTGATCTTACTTGTGCATCGGTTCTTTTTTTCGCTTTAGACTTTTTTTCAGAATGCGATCGCATTTTTTTAGAGGGATTAGGCATTCTTCGCCAGACTGCGCGCAGACTATGTATCACAGCATAGACAGGAATCGACAGGATCTTGATCACCCAAAAAACCGGACTAAGTATCCATGTCGCATACCATAAGTACGTCCATATTTTTTTACCTGGTTTTTCTGCGATCATTGCACGATCGACCTCATAAGCCTTTGCGCCTTGCTGCCAACTGAGGCCTGCCATGTGACTGTAAAGCGACCCTCTAAGCCCTGGCGTTCTTACAAGATCTGGTAATGCTGTGGCCGCTTGTTTTTCTGAAGGGCACACATAAACAAATCTTGCACCTTGGGGCATATCACCCACTTGGCAAATAGGATCACGTCCGCCAAAAATGACGGTTACATTGCTTGCATCTTGAGTTGGACCGAGCCTACCTGCAGGCACCATGGCATAACTTTTGAGGCCGTCTTTTTTAAACGCATCGGCTGCTAGAATACTTAAGGCGCCCCCTAGGCTTTGACCATGACAATCAATGTCTTTGTTAGCAGCACGTTGCGTAGCTACCCATTTTTTTAAAACCTTTTTACCTAATCGAAATAACAGACTACCCACCGACATAAAGGGGGTCATGTCTGCAAGTAGTGTCCATAGAAAGCCATTTCCACCTGGGTAGGTAGTGCCCATAAAGAGTAATAAAGATTTGGCATCTGGTTTGGTACTAGTCAAGCCATATGCGTAATAAGGTGAACCAAACCAACCTGGTGTTAACTGTAAACGTGTCACCTCATAGGGCACAAGCTCCCATGTTTTTGAGGCTGCTAGGTATTGAGGAATTTCTATGTGTGTGCCTGTTGGGCACCCTGCATAGGTTAAATAGCTCAAGATGTTATTGATTTGTAATTGCCACCAATCTACTTGATCTTGGTGAGGCGCAATCTCTAGGCTTTGGTATCTGCGCATTTCTTGCCATACTTGCAACAAGCGTCGATTTAACCCTGCTCGAAATGCATGCAACATGGCGGCTGAAGGGCCGGCCAATAAAGCCCAACGATAACGTGCCAACAAGCCAGATGGAGGCAGAATACCTAACAATAAAAAATCCAGCACCTTTTCAATGTCTTCATCAACCGGGCTGAGTACATACTCTCGCTCGAGTTGTGGAATTTTGTGCGCAGGCAAGGGTCGCCTAGCAATAGCAGCGAGTATGTGTGTAGCCACCTGTGTTTGAGAGGCCCCATTCCACAATAGATGGATGGCTTGTTGATCCTTACTCCATTCGGCATTAGGGGTAGTATGGCTCATAAATCTACACGTTTTTGCAGGACAAATAAGCTATTATTCTACCTCAAATAATCAAGATTGTAAATTGAGGAAACTATTTGCCCCCAATCTTAACCGGAACATCTTTGACGCTACCATCAGGCTGCGGCACTTTGACGACAATACTCAAAGTCCCTTTGAAGTCTGCCGGTGGCGTTCCCGTAATTGCACCTGTCTTAGGATCGAATTTCACCCAGCTAGGCAATGATTTACCGTCAGCTGTTTTAGCCTCTACTTTTGTACCTGCAGGCAAGTTTGCAGGAATTTGCACCACTGCTTTGACTTGTTCGCCCGCAGCAGCACCTGTGTTAACTGTCGTGCCACCTTGCGCATCCAGACTCGCCTTTGACACACTTGTGGAAACACCCACCTCGGTTAAGCCCAGATTAGCCCCCCCACTAACAGCAGATTTTTCCTCAAGCCCCCCGACGGCATCGATCACCGCAGAGCCACCCACTTTGACCTGAGCCCCCTCTAGGGTAGTCGTTCCCCCCGAGCGAATTTTCAGATCCCCACCACTGTTATAGTCGATTAAAATTCAAATGATCGCACCTCTAAAGGCTAAATCTACGGCGTCCGCAAGAGAGAGACACTGAGAAATAATGCTTTTTATTTTTGATTTCAAATTGGCCCAAAATTT
>JAHFQF010000011.1 GCA_023266435.1 Legionellales bacterium
GCCACCTTGTTTCAAATAGTTTATCGCTTTTAATCGTAGATCTACCGAATAGCTCATTGTTTTCCAAAAGCCTTATTCTAACAGAAATATTAACCCATTTGAATTTTAATTAACTATATAAAGATGGAATACTTTGTGGGGTTAGCTCAGGGGTACTAGGAGTATCTGAAGCTGATAAGCATAACATAGATAGCACACGTTCTAGTCTTAGTTCTAGTCTTAGTTCTAGTAATTCTGGATTTGTACAAGCTGATGTAACTAATTCGGAAAAGCAATCTGTAGAAGCAACAAAACCTGAGTTGAGTCAATTGCAGCAGAAACAAGGTGAATTAACTCAAACAGAAAGTGATTTTTTTTACGATTTGCAATATTTGAGTGGTCAATTACCTAGAGAATTAAAAGATCTTGAATCGGAATATCCAGGTCAGGATTTAAAATCTCTTACAATATGTATGGAAGAATTGGGGAAATCTATTGAATCATTAATTCAGAGTACATTAGGGTTTTATAAAAATTTGAAAGAAAACCCGACAAGTGAAGAAGCTAAAAAAGCATTTGCGTTACATCTGGGGAACTTTGCAGAATTCACTGGATTGTACAAACAATATAAGCAACATATTGATATCTTGGTAAAAGAAAAACCAAAAATCCATAGACACAATGCAAAGAAAAAAGGAGCGGCTGAAAAAACAATTACTATTCCGAAAAAAACCTCAGAACTACCCATTAAGCATCCAGAGATGCCTGCGCCTGATCCAAATAAAATGGCAAGTAACTCATTATTGAGTTTTGATTCCAGTTTATTGAAACCTGTACAGCGTGTATTAAAATATCCGTTATTATTTAAAGAGATTATACAAGAATCTAAAGATGATGAGCGTGAGGCTTGGTACACATTGGAGGCTAAAGCTAAATCTACTGCCGAGACGATCAATGAAATGCATCGAATGAATCAACAGCATTTCTTCAATCTTTGTTTAGAGGGAATGAGTGTGATTACAAAACAAGATAGGTCTGGTCAAGAACTACTCAAGCTAATGAGACAAGCAAAGACGCCAGAAGAAAAATTAAAATTTTCAGATAGTGCAGACATGAAAAATATCTTGCAGTATTTCGAGAAAAAATCTCCTGACCAATATAAATTATTACAAAAAAATTCTTTAGAGTTTATTAGTAAGTCAGAATTAAGAGAAGCTTGGCAGGAGTATTCACATCTAGACGCTAAGATGCAGAAAGCAGAAAGTGGTTTTTCTGAGCATGAGATGACGCTTTATCGATCACAGATGTTATATGTGAAAGAGCAGTTATATCAAGGTGATATTCAAGGTGTTAAAAACGCACTGAAGGTAGCAGAGGTGTTCTTTAGATCTAGAGAGTTGGGGATACAAATTGAAGAGCTTAAGCAGCAGTGTGCGCTGCTAGACGTTCAACTACAAGCGTTGCCAGATGATAAATTTAAAGTTGCGAAAGGAAAAGGGATTGCTGAAATTTTAACTTCCCTTAATAAAGCAACCCCAACAACGGTTGAAGTATTATCACGACTAGTCGCGGAGATTGGCGAAGAGATTAATGAGCATAAAGAGCTGAGCTCAGCTATGCAATTATACGCAACACTAAAGGAGAAAATAGATAAAGCAACGGGAGCAGATTTGTATGAGGCCGAGATGTTTTATATGCAGGAAAAATTAGCTCATGCTAAAGAAAATATTACGCGAAACGATACACCAGCGGCGTTGGGTTTTCTGCAGGAAATTCAGAAGGCATTTTCAGAGATTGAACGATTTAAAAAATTACCATCCTTATCAGCTCAAAAAACCTCCAGGTTGAGTATGCGAGGCGTGCTTGGATCGCTCATTCAGAAGGTCGTTTCTTCATTATTGAGGATTGGTCATCCAAATAAAGTTTCGCCAGAGGCCCGAGATCCAGCGCTTAGAGCATCGGATACTGTGCTTGATGTGCCTGATAATCGCCGTTCGAAGACTCAACCAGCAGGCACACCGACTCAGCAGATTGGTGGCGGCCCGCATGATCCGTCTCAGTTGCAGCAACAGAAACATACAAAAACTCCAGTCGGCTTCCTGCCAGAATTGCAGGAGGTGCAGAAGAAGAGGGCGGAACAACAGAATCAGTGTCCGGGCACGGGCGGTAGTGATCCAGATCCGCGCAGGAGGCCTGACTCTCAGTGTTGAAATAATCTTTCGCAGCTTAGAGTAGGCCCTTGCTCAAAGTATCAAAGCCTAGGCTATTGCCTTGGCTTCTTCTTTTTTAGGTTGTAATGCATAGTCTAGATTACAAATGGTTGCAATCAAGCGTGAGGATACTTCATAGGGATCACAATTAGATCCTGGGCGTCTGTCTTCTAAGTAACCACAGCCCTGTTGTTTCACATGGGAAGGAACGCGTACAGAGGCCCCGCGATCGGCTACACCTGAGCGAAACTCGTGAATAGAGCAGGTTTCATGATGACCAGTCAAACGTTCTTCTAGACCATGGCCATAAACAGCAATGTGCTCTTTATGTTTTTCACGTAGACGAGCGGTGGCATCTTCAATGGCTTTAAGACCGACTTTAGGTGTACGAGTGTGCTTGGTTGAAAAATTAGTATGGCAACCTGCACCGTTCCAATCCCCTTTCATGGGTTTGTTATCAAAGCTGACGGTTACTTCATAATCTTCAGCAATACGACAGAGCAACCAGCGCGCGACCCAGAGTTGATCGGACACAGTGAGGATATCGATGTCTTCTTCTTCAGAGCCACGATAGCCTAATTGAAACTCCCACTGTCCTGGCATGACTTCGGCGTTGGTGCCAAACAAGAGTAAATCAGCATCCATACAGGCTTGTGAGTGTTCTTCAACGATATCACGTCCAAAAATTTTCTCACTGCCCACAGCACAATAATAAGGACCTTGGGGTTTAGGTGACCCTGTAGTGGGCCAGCCTAGGGGGCGACCTTCTTTAAAGAAAGCGTATTCTTGTTCGAAGCCAATCCATGGATCGTGATCTTGGCCGCCTTTTGCCAATAGATGTCTGAGTAACGCACGGGTGTTGCTTGCGTGTGGAGTGCCGTCGTTATCATAGACTTCACAAAGTACCAAGTAGTTGCCATCGCCACGAAGTGGATCTAGGCATACAAACGCTGGTTTGAGTAAAAGATCGGAAAAATGTCCTTCGCTCTGAGCAGTGGAAGAGCCATCAAAGCTCCAATCAGGAAAGTGCTCTAAAGTCACTTCTTCTGCTTCGTCATCAATATCGATGACTTTTGATTTTGAACGCAATTGCTTGGTAGGTTTAGTCCCATCAAGCCAAATATACTCGGCCAGGCCAATCATGAAGTCCTCCATTGGTATCAGTTAGTAGTTAGTACAGAAAATTGTGCAGTCTCAGCATATCAGAGTCCATTTACGCAAACCAGCGCTTCTCTTAAGCTGACTTAAAATGTCATGGCGTTTGCGGCAACCCTACTTTATAAGTGGGTAATGCTGGCAAAAGCAGAGTGATTATGAATCGACTCAAAATTCTCTGAGCTCACCGTATAACGCTGGACGGCAGCATGCTGATTTAAAGTTTGGGCTAAATCTCGGACTACATCCTCAACAAACTTGGCATTTTCATAGGCGCGCTCGGTCACGTATTTCTCATCAGGCCGTTTGAGTACACTGAAGAGGGCACAAGATGCTTGAGACTCTACCATTTGAATGAGCTCGGTGGCAGTGAGACGGCCGTTTGGTGTTAAGGTGGCTGCGATACTGATTAAGGATCGCTGATTGTGTGCTCCATATTCAGAGATTTGTTTTGAACAAGGGCATAAACTGGTGACGGGGACATGGACTATCAAGGTATTACTGACTTGATGTTGATGGCAGTCAGTTTCTAGCTCAATCTCATAATCCATGAGGCTTGGCGTTCCCGAAACAGGGGCTTTTTTCTCTATGAAAAAAGGCAATCGGATATTCACATAGCCATCAGTGGCATGTAGTCGAGTCATCATCGTATCTAAGAAACTGGGCATACTGGCAACAGATAATGAAAAAGTCTCTGTACCTAATAATTCGATAAATCGGGACATGTGCGTCCCTTTGACGTCATGGGGTAGATTCACATACATGTTAAATCGGCCTACGCCATTAGTTGGTCGGCTTTCACTATCGGTGAAGCACACGGGATGTCGATAGTCTTTGATGCCCACCCGGCTGATCGCAATGTTTCTATGATCCGAGTAACTCTGTACGTCAGCGATTGTCATTTTTACCTATCCAGTGTGTGATTAGCTACCCTAAGGATAAATTTTTCCATAAACCTAGGAATTTACTTGAAATGCATAAGCTTTACAAGGTAAATGGCTTATTTTTTCCTGAATGCGATTGAAAATACTGTCTTGGTCCAACTGACAACTTTGGTACATTTCGGCTAAAGTCCCATGCTGAATGAAATAGTCTGGCAGACCAAGATGTAACATAGCCACCTGATGCAAATGATTGGCTTGGATCACTTCATTGATAGCGCTACCTGCACCTCCCGCGACTACATTTTCTTCCAGGGTCACGATTAACTCATGTGTCTGTGCGAGCTCTAAAATAAGCGCTTCATCCAATGGTTTCACAAAACGCATATCCACCACGGTGGCGTCCAAGCGCTCACCCACAGCCAAGGCTTTATGTAAGATAGGTCCGAAAGCGAGTAGCGCCACGCGCTGTCCTTTACGGCGAACAAGCGCCTTACCCAAAGGAAGAGGCTGGCTGTCTTTTTGAATGCTGAGCCCTAGGCCATTTTCTCGTGGATAGCGCACACAAGCTGGTCCTTGATAGTGCATGCCTGTAGTGAGCATCTGCCAGCATTCATTTTCATCGCTGGGTGTCATGATGAGTAAATTTGGGATACAGCGTAGAAAGCTTAAATCAAAATTACCCGAGTGTGTCGGACCATCTGGCACAAGCCCAGCGCGATCAATAGCAAACAAGACAGGTAAATTTTGAATGGCGACATCATGCACCAACTGATCATAAGCGCGTTGTAAAAACGTAGAATAAATCGCCACGACGGGTCGCATGCCTTCGCAGGCAAAGCCAGCAGCCACAGTCACTGCATGTTGTTCGGCGATACCCACGTCATAAAATCTCTCCGGAAACTGTTTGGCAAACTCTACCATGGCAGAGCCTTCACACATGGCTGGAGTAATCCCCACTAAGCGAGGTTCTTGGCTGGCATAATACGTCAACCATTGGCCAAAGACTGCGGAGTAACTGAGCTTTTTAGCTTCGGCTGCTTTAATTGGTGTGGCAGCAACTGGGGTGGGCGCGGCCTCTTTATGATAAAATCCTTTACTCACTGCATGATAACCAATCGGATCTTTTTCGGCAGGCGCAAAGCCTTTGCCTTTTTGCGTGATGACGTGCACTAACTGTGGGCCAGAAAGTGATTTGACGGTATCAAAAGTTTTTAATAGGCTTGGCAAATCATGCCCATCAATGGGGCCTAAATAATTAAAGCCCAGCTCTTCAAAGAGTGTGCCTGGTAAAACAATGCCACGTAAGTGGGATTCGGTACGGCGTGCAAACTCCCAGACGGGGGGGATGCGTTCAAGAATTTTCTTTCCACCTGCTTTCACTTGTGCATACATCTTGCTGGAGACAATGCGAGCAAAGTAGTTAGATAAAGCGCCGACATTACCTGAGATGGACATGTTGTTGTCATTCAGCACCACGATTAAGTTTGCACGTGCATGACCAGCATGATTCAAAGCTTCGAAAGCCATCCCAGCGGTCATCCCACCATCACCAATGACTGCAATCGCGTGACGGGGTGTTTCTTGATGTTGAGCAGCCAAGGACATACCTAATGCTGCACCAATAGAGGTGCTAGAGTGTCCTACCCCAAATGTGTCGTAAATGCTTTCTTCACGTGCTGGAAAAGGTGCTAATCCGTCTCTTTGACGGATGGTGGCTAATTTGTCTAAACGCTCAGTCAAAATTTTATGCGGGTAAGCTTGATGGCCTACGTCCCAAACAATGCGATCATGGGGCGTATTAAAACTGTAATGGAGGGCCAGTGTGAGCTCAACGGCGCCTAATCCAGCACCCAAGTGACCACCAACATGGTTGAGGGTACTTAGGATGACTTCGCGGATTGCCTCAGCGATTTCGGGGAGCTTCCTAGCATCCAACTGCCTTAAGGCCGCTGGATTTTGAATGTCTTCTAAGCATTGAAATGCTTGTTGTTTGTCCATTGTTTATCTCTACTCTTTAAAACCGTGTGGTACACGCAACCTGCGTATCCGCAAAACTCAATCAAGCGTCCGCAAGGCTGTCATCATTGCTCTGAAAGTCCCATGGTCAGCACATACTGGGGTATGAGCACGGAGGGCAGCGTGATGGTTTATAGCCAAGCATTTCGAAGTATCTTGGGTATATGTCTTGCACCTGTAGACTACTTTGGCAATTTCAATAGCGCCGAGTCAATAATACTTGAATAATGCGTCTTAAAAGACCTGCATTATCGCCTAAAATGGCCAATTTGGCCATTGCTTGTTCGCTCAAAGTGGTGGCATAGGCTTTAGCCCCCTCAATACCCAGTTGGCTGACGTATGTTAGTTTTTTTTGTGCCAGGTCTTTTTGAGCAGTTTTCCCTAATTGGTGTGTGTCCTCTTGATAATCTAAAACATCATCTTGTACTTGAAAAGCCAGGCCTAAAAGCAGACCAAAATCACTCAACTGTTGGTACGTTTCCTCGTCTACGTTGGTAGAAGCTTGTAGGCCCAAGAGAATACTGGCTTGTAATAATGCCCCTGTTTTCTGTAAATGACAGGTTTTTAAAGCATCGATGGTTACAGTCCCTGCTGGTTGATTGGTTTGTAACAAATCCAGCGATTGCCCACCGACCATCCCCTCAAAACCAGCGGCAAGACTCAAGGTGTGACATTGTTTTAATTGTTGTGCGGAGGACAGCAAGGGATTTGGCTGGGATAAGACAGAAAAGGCAAGGGCTTGCAGCGCATCTCCCGCTAAAATAGCAGTAGCCTCATCATAGGCCACGTGGCAGGTTGGTTTGCCTCGTCGTAAATCATCATCATCCATGGCGGGCAAATCATCATGCGCCAATGAATAGCAATGAATGAATTCAATGGCGGCGGCGGCAGGGTCTAGGGCTTCCAATGGAGTGTCGAAACACATGCCTGTTAGGTACGTGAGTAGAGGTCTGAGGCGCTTGCCACCATTTAAGACGGCATGAGCCATTGCCTGACTGAGCCAAGTTTTGGGGGGCGGGGCTACGGGTAGATACACGCGTAATTTCTCATCAATGCGCGCTAGCAGAGGCATGAACTCTGGGGTTGAAAATAATTTACTCATCGGTTTCTTTGAGATCGAGAAAGGGTTCTTCTTGAAAGCCTTGGTCAGTATTCTCAATTAATTTAGTAACCTTGAGCTCAGCGGTTTGTAGTGTTTTTTGGCAGGACTGAGCTAACTTCAGTCCTTTTTCAAAAGTCGATAAGGCCTCCTCTAAAGGAAGATCCCCTTGCTCCAACGTTTTGACGAGCGTTTCTAAGTCAATGATTGCCTGTTCAAAGCCATTGGTTTTTTTTCCGCGAGTTACTGCCACGCACGTTACTCCTTTGCTTACGCAATAAAGCTATCGCAGAGCTGGCAGTAGGTCAAGTTGCTTAGCAGATATTTTCTAAATGAGGGTAGGTGTGGGGGTATTTAAGGTGGTTAAAAGTTAGCATACAATCTAAAATTAAAAGTAGTAACCAGTAATGGTTTCTATGCCTTGAATTTTGTGCTGAGCAGCAAGGACGTATCATGGATTTAGCGAGCCTGTTTGGTATTTTAGGTGCTTTTAGCATCATCGGCCTGACCATGTATCTTGGGGGCGGGATCAGCCTGTTTTTCAATGTGCATGCAATCTGCATTGTATTTGTCGGTTCTTTTTTTATTGTGATGTCAAAGTTTACGATCCAGCAATTTGCCGGCATCTTGCGTGTGGCTGTGAATGCATTTCGGCATCGAAGTATCAGAAATGAAGACCTGATTCAAGAGGCGATTCGCATTGCAGATGCTTCGCGTAAAGGTGGGCTCTTGTCTTTAGAGAGCATAGAAGTCAGCCATCCCTTCATGGAAAAAGGCATACAGATGCTAGTCGATGGACATGACTCGGAGGTGTTACAAAAAGCACTTAGAAAAGACATGCAAGTCACTACAGAGCGACATGATTTAGGGATTCGATTTTTTCAGACGTTGGGAGAGCTGGGTCCAGCCATGGGTATGATTGGTACTTTGATTGGATTGGTGCAAATGCTATCTAGCATGGACGATCCAAAATCAATCGGACCTGCCATGGCCATTGCCTTATTAACTACATTGTATGGTGCTGTGTTGGCAAATATCATTGCGTTCCCGATTGCTGAAAAATTGCGTTTACGCGCAGATGAAGAGCGTATTAATCAATCTTTAATTTTGGATGCACTCAATGGCATTCAAGCGGGTCAAAATCCACGAGTGATTGAAGAGGTACTGATTAAGTACTTACCTACGAGTAGGCGGCATTTGAAGTAAGAGAAGCAAACGTGTATGGATCAGGAAGAGTATGTTAGTCATAAACCCCCCGAGATAAAAGGCTCTCCTGCCTGGGTAGTTACTTTTGCTGATTTAATGTCACTGTTGATGGCCTTCTTTGTTTTGTTGTTGTCTTTTTCGCAGATGGATGTGCAAAAATTTAAAAAATTATCAGGCTCTATGGAGAACGCTTTCGGTGTACAAAAAAATGTGATCACCTATGAAATCCCTAAGGGCACGAGTGTGATTGCCAAGGAGTTTACACCGGGCACGCCAGAGCCAACCCCGTTACCCTCTATGTATCAGAAGACCATGCGGGATTTATTTCAGACATTGTATTTTAATCGTCAAGCTGAGCGTTCTAAAGCACAAAGCACGCTCGCGAGCATGGAAGAAAAAGTAGGGGGGCATGATTCCGCCAGCGTGTTGTCAGAATTAAAAAAATTAAATCCCAATATTGGACAAGGGACACCCGATGACAATAAAGTGTCAGAAGAAGTGTTACTCGCTATTGTTGCCTTGCTTAAAGAGGCAGAAGAACAAGTCACCAATGATGTCATTAAGGAAGCCTTGAAGCGTGCGGATGAAAAAGCACAGGCTGCAATGGAAGCATCTGAAATTGAATCGATTAAAACTGCCAGTAATATTTCAGAACTATTAAAAGAAGAAATTGATGCAGGCATGGTTGAAGTAGAAGTCTGGGATATGCATGTTGTCATACGCTTGGCCGAATCGGCTTCTTTCAGAGAAGGGGATGCGCGCATTAAGCGTGCGTTTATTCCTGTACTAGATAGATTGCGCCAAGTTTTTCGTAAAATGAATGGCACCATAGAGATCACTGGGCATACGGATGATATTCCAGTACATACTGATCGGTTTCGCTCTAACTGGGATCTGTCGGCTGCACGTGCTGCAACAGTAGCTCATGAATTACTCATGGATGAGACTCTGGAGCCTGCTCGGATTAAAGTCATTGGGGTGGCCGGCAGTAAGCCTCGCTATCCAAATGACAGCGAAGCCAATCGACGCAAAAATAGAAGGGTAGAAATTACCTTAATTCAAGGAGATGAGCCCATCTACTCACAATCGGTATTGCGTGAGTTACAAACTTTATTACCTGATGCTTCCGCCCAGGAACCACAAAATATGCTGCCTTTATCTGAGTCTACGGTGCCATAGTAGAGAGGAAACTGAATATGAATGCACATGACAAAAGAACATATTTTCGAGTGAAAACAGAAATGGCACTTGCTTGTCAGGCTTTAACCGCAGAGCAGTACCCACAATGGTATCAACGCATCGTCACAGATACGATCCCAAGCACAGACGGCTACCAGCAATTTTTATTTTTAGACACTGAGATTATCAATGCAATTGAAAAATTAGCGTTCGATCACCCACAAGTAGCCAAAGTATTTACTTTATTTAATCGCAAGTTGAATTTGGTTTCTAAAGGTGGCGCATTGGCAAAAGAAGATTCTCAATTAGGCCATGCACCGTATCAAATGGTAGATTTGAGCGCAACAGGATTACGCTTTCTCAGCCCAGATAAATACATGCCGGAGCAATTTGTTCTCATGGAGTGTATTTTGCCTCCACAGGAGATTTTTATTACTTTAATTGCCAAAATAGTCCGTTGTGTGGCGACTGATCGCGGATATGAAATTGCAGCTTTTTTTGATACCATCCGCCCAGTCGATCAAGAGCGTTTAATTCAACGCGTGATGCAAGCAGAAATGCACCAGATACGCTCACAAAGATATCTGAATCAAGGTTAAGTGCCATCGACAATTTGGAAAATTGAGTAACCTGCAACTTAGGGTTTTGTAACCCCCATTCAAACTTTTTAACGAAAAAAGTTACTAAACTACCATGGTTTTTATTAACTGAATTTTACTATACAATGGGCGGGCGTGTTTATTGTATACTCTTCCCCATTTAGTTTTATACGTTGTTGTTTTCGCCAGCTTGCAATCCTCATGTACGTGATTGTACACTCCGGTTGCTCGCGGCTCAACGCCTAGTCTAAAACCAAATGGGTTTGAGTACAGTTTGTCGTCAGGAGCCCTGGGTGTGCAATAAAAGTTTACTAACAAACATAATTTCTCTGCTTGTTTTCCTCTTCAGTTATTTTTTACCTGAGCCTTATCGCACTTTTCTGAATCAAATGGGTATTTTTGCATTGTCTGGTGCCCTGACCAATTGGCTAGCCATTCACATGCTGTTTGAGAGGATTCCTTTTCTCTATGGTTCAGGGATCATTGAGCAGCGTTTTGATACCTTTAAAGATGAGATAAAGCGGCTAGTGATGGAAGAGTTATTTACGAGCACCATCGTAGAGAAAGCGATATCAGGCAAACAATCCAAAGTAAAAACAGCTATTACGGATTTATTGGATAATTTAGACTACAATCAGATTTATGAAGAGTTAATTCAATCTATTTTAAACTCCCCCTTGGGCGCTATGTTATCTATGATCGGTGGTGCTGCAGCCTTAGAGCCTATGCGACCTAATTTAGTAGAAAAATTGCGCGAATATTTTCATCAATTGGCGCACTCTGATCAATTGCAACAGCAATTAACGGATGTAATCAATCAACAAACGTCTCCCTCAGACTTAATGCAACAAGTCACTCAGATTGTAGAGCTGCGCTTAGCAGAATTAACACCAAAGATGGTGAAAGATATCATGCAGCGGATGATTCGAGATCATTTAGGGTGGTTAGTCATTTGGGGTGGAATTTTTGGTGCAGTTGTTGGTTTGTTTAACGCCATGCTCATAAGGTAAAAAAAATGGTTATTAAAAAAGTTGCAGAGTTCCCCTCGTTGAATGTGATACAGCACCCGTTGATTTTACACAAAATGGCACTTTTAAGAGATCATACGACCAGTAAAAAAAGCTTCAAAGAGCTGGTGCATGAAATTACTCTGTTGTTAGCCTATGAAGCCACTAAAGATTTACCTACGACGATGGCTGAAGTCAAAACCCCTTTGATGACTTGTCAGGTGCCGGTGTTAACAGGGTTAAAGCCAGTGATTTTACCTATTTTAAGGGCAGGATTGGGTATGGTGGATGCCATGTTGGATTTGATGCCTTCAGCACGGGTAGGGCATATTGGTCTCTATCGAGATGAAGAAACCCATTTGCCACAGGAGTATTATTTCAAAATTCCTAAGGGTAGTAGCAAACGTCGATTTTTTGTTTTAGATCCCATGTTGGCTACTGGCGGATCAGCAGCACATGCTGTGACCATCTTAAAAGAACGTGGTGTGAAAGATATCGCGTTTATTTGCTTATTGGCTGCCCCAGAGGGTATACAGCGTTTTTCAAAACTACATCCAAATATTCCAGTATATTGTGCCAGCTTGGATGAAAAGTTGAACGAGGATGATTATATTTTGCCGGGATTGGGGGATGCAGGGGATCGGTTATTTGGTACCAAATAGGGGACCCTCGTAGAATCGAGTCCCTGTCTCCTGACTAATGGTTTTTAAGAAAACTCATCATTCATCCTGAATGTCTGTGGGTTGATCAGGTAGTATTTGATAGAGCTGTAGTGCTTTGCTTGCAATCTTTTTGTAAAGAGGCGCAGCTACAGCACCTCCATAATATTGAGTTTTTGGCTCGTCCACCATAATCAAAATCACAAACTTGGGTCGACTAGCCGGTGTCACTCCCGCAAACAAACTCAAGTGTCGATTTTTATCGTAACCATCTGCACCGACTATACGTACCGTACCAGTTTTCCCTGCAGTTTGATATTGCGGTATCATGGCCAACCTGCCTGAGCCAGTAGGTGAGACCACGTGAGTCAGATACTCAAAGAGTTCTTGCGTGGTCTGTTTAGGTGTAATCTGTGCGATTTCATTGGATTGTTGCTCAGCGTGTCTCAGCATGATCAAAGGTTTTTGTAAGCCTTTGCGCGCTAAGGTGCCATAGGCATTGGCTAATTGTATGGGTGTCACTGTCATACCATAGCCCATGCTGAAGGTAGCCAGAACAAAGCTTTTATCGGCCATGCGATAGGGAATATATCCCATGACCTCTCCCGGAAAGACACTTAACAGATGTGTGCCTAAACCAAACAATTGATACATGTTACGTAGATCATTGGCTGGGTAGTCTAGCGTCACTTGGCTAATGGCAATGTTGCTGGATTTTTTTAATACATCAGGAATGGTCAAATCACCAAAATTATGTACATCTCGTACGATGTTATGTTGAACACGACGATATCCTGGTGAAGTATGAATGACTTGGGTCTTATTAAAGTCTGGATGCATCATTGCAGATAACAAGGCAAAAGGCTTGGCAGTAGAGCCTGGTTCAAATTGATCCGTAAAGGCTTTTAAGCGCGTGTTTTTGCCAGCGCGATCTTGGCGTTGATTAGGATTAAAAGAAGGGTAGCTTCCAGTAGCCAATAGTTCATTGGTTTCTGCATCTAGGATCAGGAATAATCCCCAATTTGCTCCCGTCTCTTTTACAGCTTGTTGCATGACATGCATACTGTGACTTTGTAAGCGAAGATCTACAGTTAACTGCACGTCTTTACCAGGGATTGGGGGAGCAAGGGTTGCGAGATCTTCAATCAGTCTGCCTTGTGCATCTTCAATGATTTGTTTCTTACCACGTTTGGGTGCTAAAAGCTGGTTGTAAGCCAGCTCTATTCCTGACTGACCTTTGTCTTGAGAGTCTGTAAAGCCAATCAATTGGGCAATACTTTCTGCCGCTGGGTAATAGCGCTTGAAGATTTTTTCGTCATACAGGCCTTTAACCTTCAGTTTCATGACTTTATCACGGAGTGAGGGCGCGATTTCTTTTTTGAGATACACAAATTGTTTTTCAGATTGTGACTGACGTGATTGAATATAAGTGGGTGTCACTGATAAAGCGCCTGCCAAACTAGCAATTTGTTTGGCATCCGGGTTAAAGCGTTTAGGATCGATCCAAAGATGATACATGGGCGTGCTCATCGCTACAGGTGTGCCACGGCGATCCGTAATCATACCGCGATACGCTTCAATTGGCATTGTGCGTACCGTACGCGCATTTCCTTGTGCTTGCAGGAATTCAATTTGTTCAACTTGCAAATAAACGAGCCGACTGATTACAGCAAGCAAAAAGGCAAATAGAAAAAAAGAAATACAATAAAGTCGGATATTTTGCTTGAACATGTCCCAGTCATCGATTTGGCGGTGCTGCACCCATTATAGCGAAGTTGGGTGCAGTGTTTAAGAGAGGGACTTAAATATTTTCACGCTGTAATACATTGAAGTTACATACCCTTAGCAGCAGGTGTCACTTTTCTGTATTTTCCAGAGGCGTGATAGGGGTCTAACGTGGGTGGTAGTCCGGCAGCGGTCTCTGCATCTACATAATAAGTGACTGCTGGAGATTGTGGTGATGACGGGGTAGCCTGTGCTGACTGTCCAAGTGCTTTTTCGAACTCAGCGATGGCCATGTCGAAAAATTGTCTCCTAGCCGTATCATCACTCACATATGCTGCAAGGAACTTGGCTGTTTTCTCTGTAAACTGACGTCTCTGATCTGCGGGAAGCTTGGGTTTGTGTAGTGGTGCAGGCAGGGAAAATTTCCTGAAGTAAACGAGCAGATCTTCTAACGGATCATCAGGAGTAAGAATCAAGTTTTTGATTAACCCAATGCACTTGCTGATTAAGTGAAAAAATGATTCCGTGAGTGCTAATTTTTTTTCATAGCGCGGCATCAGTAGATGTAATCTAGAAAGCAATACTGTGATTTCTGGAGCATCCAAATCAATGGTTGTTTTCATTTGCAGATGTTTATTTAAATCATCAAACAGGTGATGAATAAATGCGGCTGGGCTGCAGTCAGGCTGAGCGTTTAACAGTACAGTGAGCGCCTCTTCTACTGCATCGGGTTTATGCAGATAGAGCTGATGCCGTTCCTGCAAATATGCCAAGAAATCAGGATCTCGTGCATTTAAAAGCATAAGCCACTTTACTAACGCATCTGCGTCGGTATAGCTTGCGTTTGTGAGGTGTGCATTGGCATCTTGTTGAATACGACACATCTCCGGTGCTGAAAGTGGAGCTGCTCCAGATGCGGATGTTTGCAATAATTCTGTTAAGTTTCTTCCTCCATGCAGATAAGGGTGCTGTGCTGCTTCCATGAGCTCGATCAAATTACAGCCTTCTGCCACGGTAAAAAATGATTCTTTGGCTAGAGCGTCAAAACAAGTTTCTGGTAATCTTTCTGTCAAGAGAATGGAGACAGTATCAGCAGGTAATGTATCAGTGTTTAATCGATGGAGAAGTGCCTCAAGATTATGGGTATCATAAAATTCAGCGCAGCTATTGAGGCGTGCGCGATCGTATATCATCGTCTTAGAGTAAGGCACAATCAGGAGGACGGGTTTACCTATTTTTGCTTGGCGCGTTGCCGCTGCAATCCTAGCAAGCTCGTCTTCTGCTGCTAACCAACCTCTACCATGATCTAAGCCATAAATGAGTGCGAATTTCAGCGTGTTTTTTTCTTGGGCGGTGACAACTTGGTCTAATAAATGTCCGAGGAGGACCTGTGGAATGAGTTTTTTATCAAATTTTGCGGTTGTATGGATATCTTTTAGTCGAGCATCAGGTGACAGAGGGTGGATTTGGTTCAATGTAAAAAGCTCTATCTGTTTTGGAGTATCTGCATTTGGCCAACCGCTTGGATTCAGCGTGACGTAGTTTGCACAATGATACTGAGCTGCTTTAAAGGAATCAGACGTTTTTACAATGCTATCTATTTGGTGTTCAGCAGCTGTAAAAGCAAGCTCTACGAATGGAAGGTCATGCGCTATTTCTTGATAAGGCAATCTACGGAAATATAGCTCACCCAACTCAGCATGGATAAAGTTTTGATCCTCTGTGGTTTTTGGTTCAAAGTCAGCCGCAAAAGTGTGAAGATTGTCAGGGCAATTTGCGAGTTCATAATAACAAATATCAAAAACGCCCTCAAAACCTAAGGAGCGTAATTTACGCATTAAGGTAAAAGAAGCTTTTTGACTACCCATGCCGCCACCAGGATTGATGACAATTCGAATCTTATCCAAGGCAGAGAGTAGGGCAGAGATGGATTCTGTAGGCAGGATGTAGGGTTCCCAGGACGGTATAGATTGAATGCCAGTCTCATCTAACATGTGCAAAACCCTTAAGAGATGCCTATCTACTCTGCCTCATTTGCTTTTTATACGATGTTATTTTCGCCAGCCCGCAATCCTCCAGTACAACTCTCTGTACATTTAGGTTGCTCACGGCTCAACGCCTAGTCTAAAAGCAAATGCGTTTGAGCATAGGGCGGTTAGTAAGAAGAATTTCAAACTATTATGCCAAATTTAGATACCTCTGTCAATTTGAGCGCGTTTATCGGATGGGTTGAGTGCAAATACATGCTATCCATCAAAATGGCGGCTACAAAAAGTATGCCATCGTTTTACCGTGAGCACGAGTTGGATGCGCTGAGGGTGCATGCATTGATGGCTGCGCAGCACTGGCGTCCCACCTCACAGTATAAGGTGTGCATACAGCCGCCACGTCTACTTGAGCGCTGGTTTTCATAGAGCCAGTCGCTAATCCTTGTGCAAAAGCAGCCATTACTTCCTGAGAGATGCTTGCTCTGACGGTGACATCATCTACATACTGCTCAAGAATCTGAGATGTTTTTTCTGCGAAATCAGTTTGTTTGTTTGCGGGTCTTGCCATAGTAGAAGTAGGGACGCCAAGAAGAAAGGCGATAAACTGCTGTTTTGCATCTAGCAAACCAGCTGACCCTGTTAAAATATTTTCACCCACCTGAATGAGTAATCTTTTGATTGCGTCATAATACGCTTGCTGCCATTGTCCTTGATAACGTGCTTGTTGCATCAATTTTTTTAATCTAGACAAAGGGACCATTTCATGATCATGTAAACAGCTGCAGCGTTTCTCTGCGGTAATCTGATTCATTTTCAGCAGTAATTGTTGAATGAATCGTTTTTCACTACAATCAGGATTCGCTTCTGCAATCAGGGAGAGCGCTTCTTCCACCATGTCTGGTTTAGCCAAATAAGCTTGATAGCGATCAGCTAAATAAGTCATGAAATGAGCGTCTTTTTGGGCTAATAATTGAATCCACCTAACCAGCGCGTCGGATTGAGTTGAAAAGGTGGTTTCCAAATAATCATTGGCTTCAGTTTGTAGTTGATCAAGTCTGAGAGACTCTGCAGAGGCGGTTTTTGGAATATGTAATAGCTCTGTTAATTTTCTGCCACCGTGCACATGCGGATGTTGTGTGGCTTCCATCAACTCTTCTAGATTACAGCCTTCATCCACTGTGAAGAATGATTCGGTAGCCAACGCCTCAAAGCAGGCTGCAGGCAATCCTCCAGTACACACAACGTGGATTGTGTCTTTTGATAGTGTGCCAGACTGTAATTTTATGGCCAGATCATTGAAACTATGCTCATCATAGAATTCAATGAAGGAACCAAATTTTGATCGATTTGAAAAAAGGGTGGAGTTATAAGGAATGACCATAACCACCGGGGTATCAAGCTTTGCGTTGAGTGTTGCAGTGGCGATTCTATAGACCTCTTCTGTAGGATTTAGCCAGCTTCCAGAGGCGCCTTGAAACAGACCATAGACAAATTCAAATTTTATTTCATTGTGTCGCTGAGCTGTAAGTATGCTCTCTAATAACCTAGCAAGCCTAGGAGCTTTAATCAGATCTTTTTGAAATTGAATCGCAGGAGGAACCCTTAAACGTGCATCTGCTGTAATCGGTATTGTGCGATCTAAAGTAAAACACTCTACAGTTTTGTGGCTGATCGTATCGTCTATCCAACCGCTGGGATTCAGTTTGACATAGTTTGCCGCATGATACATGAGCGCCTTAGGTGCGCTAAACGCTTGATAGTCGCCACAACCATGTTCGGCTGCTGTAAACGCAAGCTCTACAAATGGAAGGTCGTGAGCTACTTCTGCATAAGGCAATCTGCGAAAATAAAGCTCGCCTAATGTGGGATCTATAAAGTTTTGTTCAGCGTGATTTGCAGGATTAAATCCGGGCGCAAAGAGTTGAATATTTTGAATACATTTTTCGCCATAAAAGGGGGACTCATGATAGCAGATATCGAATTTACCAGTGAATCCAAGCATACGCAGCTTTTGCATTAAAGTAAAAGGTGCTTTTTGGTTGCCTGCGCCGCCACCTGAATTAATCACAATACGGATAGTATTTGTGCCCTCTTCAATCTGCTTTAATACAGTATAGAAAGGGGTGCCAGCTGGACTCAGTGACGAAGGTGGTGTAGACATCAAGCAACTCCTAAAAAATCAGCGCTATTTTTTTTGTTATTTCATCAGATCATAGATTATACCCACCAATATAAGTTAATTCAATAGCATTTGATTGTTAATTAACTGGGCTGATACACGTGTTGATAGCTCAGATTGGTTGTCTATAACCAAGATACTTCAAAATGCGTAGTTTCTTGGGTATAAACCTAAACTATTTGAAGACAACGAATTTGGATTAACGCACCAAGATGGTTGTGGGTATGATGGGCCCCGGTGCCCCTAGTGAGATGGGCAAAGTGAGTGCTTGTGCGCTTGAAATAACAGGTGTTATGAAACGCAAGTGATCCCATAATGCAGTAATGGCGAGCGGTGATGCAGGGCGGTCTGCCTGCTCTAGGCTAGGATTAATCTCCCTGGCTTGCGTAACCTGCATTTGTCTACGTTGATACTGTGCGGTTGCCCAGTCAGTAAAAGCAAGGTTATGATTGGTATCATCCACATAATCACTGATAATTTCAGGTAAATAGTCCTCTTCAAAGGAGGCGGGGGCTGTATGTGAGCTTGTTAGAGCTTTTTCCATATAGTGATTGGTAATAACACCCAAGAAATAAAAATAATAATCTCGCCAAGAGGACTCTGTAGGGTGAGCCAGATGTAACCATTTAAGACGCATTAATGCGGAATTTGAATGATAGCATGCGCAAGGCTTGGTCAGCTCTTTATTGTGCTGTTGTGTATAGAGCAGTTGTAGTAATTTGTGTAAAAAATCAATCTGTATTGTCTCTGTTTGAATGAGAGAAACGATTGCCAAACTGGTAACCACCAAATCTGGTTTTTTTTCATAGACTTCACGACGTGCTAAAAAATAAGCTGTCATTGCTTCATCCTTTGCATATAATAAAGACAGAAATTTCACCAAGGCGCGGTGATTTGAAGACCGTGTATTTTCTAAATAGTGATTTGCACGTTGATGTAAGTGTTCAACTCCCAACAAAATGGGGGATGCCGTGCTGCTTAGTTTGGAAAGCTCGGTCAATTGCCTGCCACCATGTAAATAAGGTAAACCCGCTGCTTCCCGCTGAGCAATCAGATTGCAACCTTCTGCTAAGACAAGCCAGGCCTGCGCAGCTAAGGCATCAAAATAGACCTCAGGTAAATGTCCGGTAAAAACGAGCATAGGTTTCCCTGACGGTCGCTTTTTCATTCGTGAGTTGAGTGCTGAAAAATCACTTTTAGTATAAATGTCGGCTTGGGTTGAAAGATTTACCTCTGAGCATCGAACCATAGAAAAGTTATAGGGGACAATAATTACTACAGCGCTACCAGGTGTTGCAGTTATCATGCCTGATATTAGGCGAGAGATCTCTAATGCGGGACATATCCATTTTTGATCAGGATCATGCTGCAGCCCATATGCTAGAATGACTTTTAGTCGATTTTCAGCTTGTTGTTGCCACATGCTTGTGAATGCTCTCGCCAACTCTACATTCAGCAGAGAGTCTGATTGTACACTGAAAGCTAAGGCAGTATCGGTTGCCAGTGTCGCATCGGGTGGTAACACAATGGTTTTATCCATTGTAAAAAAATCGATGGTATTGAGTGTAGGCCAGCCAGAAGGATTTAATCGAATGTATTGCCCCACGTTGTACAGGATTGTTTTGGGTGTAAACAAAGGCACATGCCCTGAAAAACCATGATCAGCGCCAGTAATAGCAACTTGAACGAAAGGGATCTGATGCGCAAAATCTTGATAAGGTAAGTTGCGAAACACGATTTCCCCTAATTCAGGATGCGCTAGTAGCTGTACCTCTAGATTTTGTTCATCGATTTGGGGAAGAAAAAGTTTGATTTTAGAAAAACGTTCTACAGGAGACTTGGGTAAGTCGTGGAAACAGAGATCAAATTTTCCTGTAAATCCTAGCTTTCTTAACTGTCTCATGACGGAAAAAGAGGCTTTATAATTACCAAGCCCACCACCTGGATTGCAGACAATTCGGACTACTTTTTGGGAAATCAAGAAGTCACTCGCAAGTCTACTGAGCGTAAAGTGTGGTTCAATCTGCTCAGGTTCGATCAGGGTGAGGGCTGTCGGGACAGGGACAGCTCCATTCTCATGTATTAAAGGTACCAATTGTAAACCAAATCCCAGCTTTCTAACTGTTAACCAAGTCGAACATAGTACTGGGTTTGCTTAGTAGAATCAATTACCCCTCTGACCCTGTGCTAAAATAAATGCAACATGTCTGATGAATGGATGAGGAATAAGATGGACGCTCAAGAAAAAGGTGAGCTGGTTATTCAGACAATTGCAATGCCGGCAGATACCAATGCAAACGGGGATATTTTTGGTGGCTGGTTATTATCTCAAATGGATTTGGGTGGCGCAGTGTTAGCTTATCAAATTACAAAAAATCGCATTGCAACGCGCGCGATTCATGACATGGTTTTTATTAAGCCTGTGAAAGTGGGAGATAGGGTGGCTTTTTATGCAAAAGTGGTGCATCGCGGACGGACATCCATTGGAATCCAAATTGAGGCCTGGGCTTTTCGATTGTGCGCACAACAGAGTGAGCAAGTAGCCAAAGGGCTTTATACTTATGTTTCTATTGATGACGCAGGACGCTCCGCCCCTATTCACTGGTGAGCATGTGAGTAGTATTAACGCACTGTGTAGTTTTGCCAATCTTTGGCGAAAACCTTGCCTCAATCTACACAACTTTCCGATTGTGACTCTTACCCTTTGAGCAATTGACTCTTAAGCCCAATTACCACGCAAGACTTTGATCATCATTTCTAGATTTTGGGTGTTGAACTCACTAGGTGCAATGGGTTTGCCTGTGACCGCGCCGATTTTAGACCATAAGAAGCGTCTGGGTAAACGCAGCAGGTTTTTACCATGTTTTTTTGAAAAGAAGCTTCCCCAGAGGCCTTGTAAAGCGACAGGAATAACAGGAACAGGGATTCTTGTAAGGAGGTGATCAATGATGGGTTTAAACGGTTGAATCTCTCCATTGTAAGTCCGCCCTCCCTCTGGAAAAATGCCAATGAGCTCTCCTTGCTCTAATGCACGAGTAATCTGTAAGTACGCCTCCTCTCTTGCCTGTATGGCAACGGGGCTTAAATCTAAAGGAATTGCTTTCGCTGTTTTTAAGACAAATCTTAA
>JAHFQF010000165.1 GCA_023266435.1 Legionellales bacterium
GAAGTATATTACAATCGTAAGCGTCTTCATTCAACTCTCGGCTATCTCAGCCCAGAGGCTTTTGAGGCAAAATCTGTAGCTTAGTAACCTGTCCGCTTTTTCGGGGCAGGATCAGTTTGATATTAGTAGCGATAATGGCGGCTGTCTTTTTGATAGTACAAACCATGGCCATTGTGATTGGTTTGTTGGCGTTACCTTTTGAGGCAAGCGGAGTGGTGAAACTAACTGGATGGGTATCTGCCAAGCTAGGGATAAAAGATTACAGACCTAAAGTAGGCGCGATATTAGTGGGTTTGTCTAAGAAAGTCTTCAAAGCCTTCAGCGGGTCATTCACGGATACGAAGAAAAATGTTCAGATTGATGAAACAGGGAATGAGCAGCAATTAGGTGGTTCAGCTCAAGATGGCAACATCACACCTTCCCTTGTGAAAAATTCCTCAATAACACACGCGGCTGATCAAGCTGCTCTAGATAGCGCTGATAAAAAAACTCGAGTAGGTGATGAACTTGTGTCAGCAAGTTCTCGACTCCAGCCAAGATACTTCAACGCATAAGAATCAAGTGCGAAGACTATAAAACATTTTTGTCAACGTACACTCAGAAAATTCTTCAGCAGTGTGTGTCCATAACAGGTTAAAATAGATTCTGGATGAAACTGAACGCCGTAGCAGGGGTAGCGTCGATGTTTGACGGCCATGATTTCTTTTTGTTGACTCCAGGCAGTGACTTGTAGCGTAGTGGGTACAGAGTTGGGTTCAATCACCAGTGAATGATAGCGACCAACTGTGAGTGGGTTGGGTACGTCTTGGAAAAGCTCGCTACCGTCATGTTGCACTCTATCTGGTTTACCATGCATGGGTTGTTTTGCTCGCACGATGTTGCCACCGAATGCTTGGCCAATGGCTTGGTGTCCCAAGCACACTCCGAGTATGGGTAGCACGGTAATCCAGCGTTGAATTAAATCCAAACAAATCCCTGCTTCATTCGGTGCACAAGGTCCTGGAGAAAGGACCAGATGACTCACGACAGTAGGATCAATGTCTTCCACGGTGATGGCATCATTACGGATCACCTCAACCGGATAACCGAGCTCAATGAAATAGCGTGCTAGGTTGTAAACAAAAGAATCGTAGTTATCAATCAGTACAATCATGCTGGTGTCACCAATGCTTTCTTGAGCGCAGCAGCTTTTGCGAGGGTTTCCAAATATTCTTCTAGTGGATCAGAGTCCATGGTCACAGCGCCACCGGCTTGCCAATATAAGGTATCTTGACTGAGTGTAAAGGTGCGAATGGCAATCGAAGTATCTAAATTCCCATCAAAGCCCAAATATCCTAAGCTCCCACAATAGGGGCCTCTAGGTTGCTGCTCAATTTCTGTGATGATTTCCATAGAGCGTATTTTGGGTGCACCTGTGATAGAGCCACCTGGGAAGATCGCTTCTAATAGATCGACGGTAGTATGTTGTGGTGCTAAAGTCCCTTCTACAGTGGAAACCAAATGATGTACCGTCTCAAAGGTTTGTAATTCGCATAATTTGGGCACTTTTACACTGTGCGCTAGACAAACGCGTGATAAATCATTGCGCATTAGATCAACGATCATGACATTTTCTGCTTTGTCTTTTTCACTGTTGAGTAATTGTAGCGCCAGTTTTTTGTCCAAAACGGGATCTGCATTGCGTTTGGCAGTACCTTTAATGGGACAAGTGGTCACTTGGTTCTCGATACAGCGTACGAAACGCTCCGGTGAGCTGGAGATCACAGTGATATTGTCCGCATTAAAAAAGCCAGCAAAGGGTGCGGGGTTCAGAGATTTTAAACGTTGATACAAGGAAAACGGACTAAAATCATCCGGTACCTGACAAGAGAAACACTGGCTCAAATTGACTTCAAAAATATCGCCAGCCAAAATGTATTCTTTGGCAATTTCCACTGCTTTTTGATAACGTGCCTCAGTAAAATTGCATTCGATTGCTGTTTCTAAAATAGGGTGATTTATAGGCAGAGTGGGGGGGACTTGAGCCAATTGTTGACAAAGCCAGTCGAGTCGTTGTTGCGCATGTTGTTGACGTGCCGTCGACGTTTGGTGAGGATAACCATTGGCGATTGCGTAGGTGGTTTTTTGCACATGATCGAATGCGATGACCAAATCATAGCAGCCTAAAACGCAATCGGGGGTATCTGGTGTGGTACTTTCTGGATAAGGTAGTTTTTCTACATAATGGCCACATTCATAGCTCCATAAACCCATGATTCCACCTTGAAAAGGAGGCAATTGAGCATGTGACATGCTGGGGTATTGAGTTAGCCATTGACGGATTGTGTCAAATAAATGGACGGGTTGATTGCTGCTTTTTTCTATGCCATTTTTTACAACCAGGGTTTCAAAGGGATCGATACCAATGAAGCTAAATCTACCAAAATTATCTTGTAATTTAGTGCTTTCTAGTAAAATTGCAAAGGGTAAATGGCAGAAGTAGGCAAAGATCTGAGTTGGATCGGCATAGGGTAATGACCGGACCCAGGGCACTAGAGACATGATGCAACCTGTGTTTGAAATAAAAAGACTTCGGTAATCAGTAATGGAAATCCTGCCCAGGTGAAAAGGGAGCGCCTAGCCCAACCGGGAACTTCTAAATGCGCATAGGTGTGCTGCATGTCTTTAGAAAGCAGATCGTTTTTCTCTAGAAATCGATATTCAAACGGATGACGTGTGACATCTGGATTATGGTGCAGTAAAGTCTCACCAATGGGTTTGGTTTTTAATTGTTCAAAGGCGTTTTGAAAGCGTAAGTAGGTGGCCTTAGGGACTACAACACGCGCAAAACTCAGTGGTGTTTCATCACTACATAGAAAAATTTTTCTGACCCAAAATTCTGTGTGCACTGTTTCAAAACACGCTGTTTCTTCTGGGAAGGCGGTTTCAAACTGTTCACTGATGAGTTGTAGCCGGACATTTGGCCAATGTTGATCAAAGTAGTGACTTAAGCGTTGAATGTCTACTGTGGAGGTAGCACCCAAAAGAGGATTGGGTGCTAATTTTGAGAAATCCGAGGTCCAAGTAGATTGGCTCATTGCGCTCTAGACTTCTTCAAGTTTTTTGTATTTTATCCGAGTGGGTTGATTAATATCGCCACCAACTCGTGCAACCCGATCGGCTTCGTACTCAGTGTAGCTGCCTTCAAAGAAAACAACGGTGGAGTCGCCTTCATAGGCCAAGATATGGGTGGCAACACGATCTAAGAACCAGCGATCATGCGAGATAACCAAGGCGCAACCAGGGAAGTTAAGCAGTGCTTCTTCTAATGCGCGTAAGGTTTCCACGTCCAAATCATTGGTTGGTTCGTCGAGTAATAGAACATTGGCACCTTTACGCAATAGTTTGGCTAAATGTACGCGATTACGTTCACCCCCGGACAAATTACCAATGTATTTTTGTTGATCAGCGCCTTTGAAGTTAAAGCGGCCTACGTAAGCGCGTGAAGGCATGCTGAATTGGCCTACAATGATGTTGTCTAAGCCGTCGGCGATTTCTTCCCAGATAGTGTGATCGTCATTGAGAGAATCACGACTTTGATTGACATAGCCTAACTCGACGGTTTCTCCAACTTCGATGAATCCGCTGTCTGGTTGTTCTTCTTGCGTTAAGAGGCGGAAGAGTGTGGTTTTACCAGCACCATTGGGGCCGATGATCCCAACAATCGCTCCACGAGGAATGGTAAGTGAGAGATTTTCAAACAACAGTTTGTCTTCAAATTTCTTAGAAACATTTTCAAGTTTAATGACTTT
This sequence comes from Legionellales bacterium, assembly GCA_023266435.1. Classification (GTDB taxonomy): domain Bacteria; phylum Pseudomonadota; class Gammaproteobacteria; order Berkiellales; family Berkiellaceae; genus JAHFQF01. The sequence continues at coordinate 3,792 of JAHFQF010000165.1, forward strand.
TTCTGCCAAACGTTCACCGGGTGGAATATACAACGATTGGGTTTCATTACGCTTCTGAAATTCTTTAGAAGCCAATTCGTTATAGTTTTCCACACGCGCTTTGTTCTTTTTGCGACGTCCTTTTGGATTGGTTTGTACCCATTCTAATTCTGACTTCAAAGCACGTTGATGGGATTTTTCATCACGCGCTTCTTGCTCTAAGCGTTTTTCTTTTTGTCCTAACCAGTGAGAGTAGTTACCTTCATAGGGGATACCACGTCCTCTATCCAACTCCAAGATCCATCCCGCGACATTATCTAGGAAGTAGCGATCATGGGTCACGGCAATCACTGTGCCTGGAAAGTCTTGTAAGTAACGTTCTAACCAAGCGACGCTTTCTGCATCTAAGTGGTTGGTTGGTTCGTCGAGCAATAGCACATCGGGTGCAGCAAGCAGCAATTTGCATAAAGCAACGCGTCTTTTTTCACCGCCTGACAATTGATCAATGCTGCAATCCCAGGCAGGCAAGCGAAGGGCTTCGGCAGCGATTTCTAGCTTTCTATCTAGTTCCCAAGCGCCTTTTGCTTCAATCTCGTCTTGTAATTTTCCTTGCTTTTCAAGCAGTGCATTCATCTCGTCATCAGGCATGGGCTCAGCAAATCTGAGGCTAATGTCATCGAATTCTTTCAACAAGTTTTTCAATTCGATGAGTGATTCTTCCACGTTTTCTTTAACATTTTTGGTGTTATCTAATTGAGGCTCTTGGGCAAGATAGCCAAATTTTAGACCTTTTTGGTAGGTCAAATCACCTACGTAGTCTTTGTCTTCGCCAGCAATGATCCGTAGAAGGGTAGATTTACCGGATCCATTGAGGCCCAAAACGCCGATTTTGGCGCCATAAAAGAAAGACAGGGAAATATCTTTCAGGATTTCTTTTTTTGGCGGAACAATTTTAGAGACTTGATTCATCGCAAAGATTGTTTTGTTTGACATGTAACTTATCCCATTAGAAGTGGCTATGATTTTTATTTCGATACCTTAGCTGAGATTTCTACGGATCGCAATTGAAACAACAAAAAATGTGATATGATAATGCGACCATTTTATGAGGAAAAAAGCAATGACTATGCCAGCGTTAGAGGCACTCCGTGCTGCCGATCCTGAGGTAACGAAAGCCATCGATGCCGAATACCAACGTCAAGAAACCCACCTAGAACTCATCGCATCAGAGAACTATGCTTCTCAAGCAGTCATGATGGCTCAAGGAACGGTCCTCACTAACAAATATGCGGAAGGCTACCCTGGTAAACGTTATTATGGCGGCTGTGAGCACGTGGATGTGGTGGAGCAATTGGCCATTGATCGCGTAAAGCAATTGTTTCAAGCCGATTATGCGAACGTGCAGCCACACTCTGGTTCACAAGCTAACGC
>JAHFQF010000166.1 GCA_023266435.1 Legionellales bacterium
ACATTGAAGTGTATTATAATCGTAAGCGTCTTCATTCAACTCTCGGCTATCTCAGCCCAGAGGCTTTTGAGGCAAAATCTGTAGCTTAGTAACCTGTCCGCTTTTTCGGGGCAGGATCACAACCCTAGATGAGCAAAGTATCAATGGCTTAAGTGAGGACAAGCGCAATCAATGGTTGCTAATTGCGACTCAAAATGGTCATGTAGAAATTGTCCAAGCTTTAATTGGCCCTAAAGCTGATGTGAATCAAGCGCGCAAAGATGGCTACACCCCATTAAGGCTTGCCATTGCAAGCGGCAATCTAGAGATTGTCCAAGCTTTAATTGGCGCTAACGCTGAGGTGAATCCAGAGGAGCGCGAAGATGGCTACACCCCATTAAGGCTTGCCATTGCAATCGGCAATCTAGAGATTGTCAAAACTTTAATTGACGCTAAAGCTGAGGTGAATCCAGAGGAGCGCGAAGATGGCTTCACCCCATTAATATTGGCAGTTGAAAAGGGTAACGTAGAAATTGTTGAGACTTTAATTAAGGCTGGAGCTAATGTGCAGCACCAGATCGACCATGGCCCCCCCACACACACACCATTAAGGTTTGCCATTGCAAGCGGCAATCTAAAGATTGTCCAAGCTTTAATTAAGGCTGGAGCTGATGTGAATCAAACCTATAGCACCAGTAGCACCTTCACCCCATTAATATTGGCAGTTCAAAAGGGTAACGTAGAAATTGTTGCGGCTTTAATTAAGGCTGGAGCTGATGTGAATAAAAACCCAGGGATATGGGAGTCTGAAAATTATGTAGAGAATCGACAAGGCATGATTGATTATCTCAACACACATCATGGCCCGCGTTACAAAGAACAAGAGGACATACTGAAGTCAAGCATTCAGCGTAAAATAGCTATCATTACAGAAGAGGTTGAGTTGTACACTCAGATTTTGCAGACCCTGCCAGATGACAATTCGATTCAATCATTCGCTGAGCCTATCAAACAAATACTCAATCATGCTGATTTTTATAGTTTGTATAACGCGGCTCCGGATTGCAGGAATCAGTTCTCTGATTTTGTGAGTAAGCGTGAGGAGAACCCGCAAATACGTCTCGATACGCTTAAGAGTATAGAGCAAAAATTACAATCTATGGATGAGCCTCTCACGCAAATCCGAGCAAAACTTCAAGCGCAGGACTTTACACAAATCATTAAGGCGCTCCATAAAAAGAGCAATCCGCTTTTACAAGTGCTCTCTAACATTGTTCAATGGTGGTATAGAAAGAAAACCTCACCCCAATCGTGGGATTGGTTATTAAAGAGCAAGAAAGGCAGTGAGTTAGAGCAATTGTTTTTGGCAAAACTCGCAGACCAGCAGCAAGGGCGGCTTGCCGAGCCCGAGGAACAACCGCGAACGTTAGTCGTTTCAAGACCTGTCGACCAAAGCCCAAAAGCCTCTGGCCCAGTACCTCCCGCTTCTGTTGTTACAAACAACACTCAATCACCAGGCAAGGAGGAGCCGCCCCCGGGCCCGGGAGTCCCAGCACCCACAAAGAAAAAGTGATTCAGCTCCCTGATTTTTGATGAATGATGACAGTCGCAGATACTCAAAAACAAAAAAGCAGCATTACGCTGCTTTTTTTGAACGTAAGATATGAGATCTTAACGTTTGGAGTACTGTTCAACTTTACGTGCTTTTCTATGACCGACTTTCTTCCGCTCAACAACGCGTGCGTCACGAGTCACAAAACCAGCTGCACGTAATAACTTACGCCAAGACATAATGCCTGTAGGTGCATCTGCATCTGAGCCTTCTAGGTCTCGAGCATTCACAACCACTTCAGGCATATTGGCTTCATCATATTGCAACAATGCGCGCGTGATACCATGACGAATTGCGCCTGCTTGACCCATTGTCCCGCCCCCTTTCACAGTGACTTTGATGTCAAAATGTGAAGGCATGTCCACAACGGTTAATGGCTGTTTCACCATCATGTGGGCAGCTTTACGTCCGCCGAAATAATCTTCTAAGGACTTGTTGTTAATGGTAATCCCACCCTTTCCACGTTTTAGAAAAACACGTGCAATCGAGGTTTTACGACGCCCAGTACCATAATCATATTGCTTTTGGCTCATGTATAGACCTATTTTTCTTCCAGTAAATTAATAGAACGTGGTTGTTGCGCTTGGTGAGGGTGTTTATCCCCTGCATATACCCACAATTTGCGGTACATATCGCGACCTAATGGACCCTTTGGCAACATGCCTCTTACAGCCATTTCAATGATCTGCATTGGATTCTTTTTCTGTAACTTTTCAAAACTGATTTCTTTAATCCCGCCTGGGTATTCAGTATGGCTATAATAAATTTTCTTAGTTTCTTTTCCGCCGGTGACTTTAATCTTCTCAGCGTTAATAACTACAACCACATCCCCTGTATCAGTATGGGGAGTAAAAATAGGCTTATGTTTACCCCGTAATACGGCAGCGATACGTGACGCTAATCTTCCCAATGTTGCATCGGTGGCGTCAACTAATAACCAATCCCGTTTTACTTCGTGCGACTTTGCACTGAATGTCTTTATGCTCATGCTATAGGCTCCAGCCTTCTATACCTTACTAGGTAGGCGATTATACAACCTGACTGACTCGGACACAAGATTTAATCAGTGTTTATTGACTCTAATAGTAAAGAGTCCACAACTTGGCCTTGCTTCAGGTAACTTTCGATAATTAAATCCACGTCCTTTTCATCACGATACGTATACCATATGTTATCTGGATAGATAACTAAACAGGGGCCGGATTGGCATCTACCCAAACAGCCAGACTGACTGACTCGGATTTTGCCGGGCCCATACAGCGCTTGTTTCTGCAGGCAATCTCGTGCATATTGGCTCAGTCTCAGGCTGTCATTTTGAGAGCAGCACTTTTTGCCTTCTGCTTTTACGTTGGTACAAAAAAAGAGATGCTTTTGGTAATACGACAAGGTTCCACCACTCCACTTAACGATTAGATAAAAGGCTTATCCTTGAAGAGCATCAGTGTAGAGGAAATCAATCAAAAAGCCAATCAATGCGTGAAATGCGGGCTATGCCTCAACCACTGCCCAACTTTTCAAGTGACTCGAGACGAAAACCAATCGCCTCGCGGCCGGATTGCTTTAATTCAAGCGGTAAACACACAAGCCTTACCACTGACAGAAAAATTAGTCTCTCACCTAGATAGCTGCTTGCAATGTTTTGCGTGCGAGGCCGTCTGCCCTGCTGACGTGGAGTATCGTAGTCTCATTGAGTATGCCCATACCACTCTGATAAAACCCACGGCGCTACCCTGGTTGTATCAGCTAATGACCAAGCCACGCTTGCGCTATTTCTTACAAGGCCTCTTATGGTTACAAGATAAAGTTGGCCTCAGGAAGCTTGCACGCAAAATTGGCCTAATCCAGTGCTTGGGGCTGACACAGTATGATTCGCTCTTACCTAGCGTTTCCAAACCAGAAAAACTACGTGATTGGTATCCTGCAAAAACAGCTCAACAAGCAAAAACAGTCACGCTATGGTGTGGCTGTGTCTCGCCACTCACTCAGCCTCAGTTAATCCGGCGGACTATTCGTTTATTAAATCATCTCAATTTTAACGTTCAACTGGTGCAAGTTTGCTGTGGAGCACTATGGCATCACACTGGTAACACACAACAAGCTGAGCGTCTCTATCATCAACACAAACAACTTGTAGAGACCAGTGACCACTGGGTTGGATTAAACAGTGGGTGTAGTGCCCACTTAATGCAAACTCATAAAAAACCGATCCAAGATATTAGTCAATTTCTCTTAGCGCACAAAGCCACGCTACAACCACATCTAAAGCCAATGGCTCAGAAAATTACTCTACACACCCCGTGTACACTACAGTACCCTTTAGGGTCAGGGTCAGCACCTTATCAATTACTGTCTTTGATTCCAGACCTACAAATTACCCAACTTAATGCGTCAGGCGCTTGTTGTGGAGGCGCTGGATATACCATGATGAAATATCCTGAGCAAGCCGCCCGCATCTTAGAGCAGTATGCTTTCGACTCTGATCCAACCCAGCTGCAAGTAGTGGCCACATCCAATACCGGTTGTCTGCTGCACATAAGGCAATATGCTCAGAGCAAAAACATTCAAATAAATACTTTACACCCTGTTGATTATCTTTACCAAGCACTGCAGTTTCAGTAACATACCCAAGATACTTCGAAGTATCTTGGGTATATCGCTGGAAGAATGCTTTTTTATCCGATAGGCATTGACAATTGCTGGGTAAAATCCTATTGTGTGCATATGCTATCAATGAATAGCTAGTTTTCCTGCAGGTATGTGACAAGGAGAGTATCATGGCTGCTGCAAAAAAGACTGTTAAACGTACTGCCGCCGTTAAAAAGGCGCCAAGCAAGTCGACTGCGAAAAAAGCAAGTGTAAAAAAACCTGCTGCTAAGAAAAAAGCAACGGTTAAAACCACTGCTAAGAAAACCACCACCAAAAAAGCTGCAAGTGCCCCTAAAGCACCTCGCAAAATCTCTGTAGGCAACAAACCTTATACAAAATCAGAGTTCATCACGACCATTTCTGAAGCGACTAACGTATCGCGCAAAGAAATTTCTCAGGTCTTGAGCGTTATTTCTGACATCATCGGTGCGCACTTACAGAAGCAAGGTCCTGCCATATTCTCATGGCCTGGCTTGTTAAAAATGAAAGTGGTTAAGAAACCAGCCACTAAGGCGCGTAAAGGCGTGAATCCTTTCACTGGTGAACCTACGGTGTTCAAAGCAAAACCAGCGAGCAGAAAAGTCAAAATATTGCCTTTAAAGCAATTAAAAGCGATGGCTGATCAATAATAATCAGTCTCTTGCTCTTTAAAAGGCGCTGGTAGCGCCTTTTTTTATTCTCGCGCTGATCGCGCTTCTTGTTGAAAAATAAAATTCCTCTTGAGTGGCGATGAGGTCGCACAAAATCACAAGCCACTTATTTTTTTACTCACCTCAGTACTAGTTCATTTTGTATTTTCTTTGAACGGGTATCTTACACCTAACATTTTTTTATTTGCGAGCTAAAATTAAGTTTATACACTGCTTTTAAATCAGGAGTGCTCAAGATGCTCAAATACCATGCCCACTTTGCCTCTAGAATCAGTATC
>JAHFQF010000167.1 GCA_023266435.1 Legionellales bacterium
CCAGGAAATCCGCAACAGAATGCCTATGTGGAGCGCTATAATCGAACTGTCCGATATGACTGGCTTGCACAAAATCTGTTTGACAGTATTGAGGACGTTCAAGAACAGGCAACACATTGGCTATGGTTGTACAATAACGAAAGACCAAATACAGCAATAGGAGGAATAACCCCAAAACAGAAGCTAGCTCTAGTAGCATAGGACTCTACTTCTGGTGTCATTTAAAAATGGGGGGATTACCGAAATAAAGATTTACGTTTTGTTTATGGTTATCCAGTTGGTGGGAAAACTTCAGAGGATTCTGAGATAGATGAAATCTTAGCATCAGAGTCTTATTTACCAGATGCTGGCATCCCCTGCATTCGTATTTTTCAAGCGATCATGGCTGGTGGATTAAGATTACAAAGTGCACCTATCGATAATCTAAATTACGGTAATTGCTTAGAAGCTGCGGATATCTGTGTGTCAGCTTCTCGCAATGATGCACAAAAAGTGTTTGAATGCAGGTTTGTATTTACCAACACATATCTAGAAGAAGATGAAGAGCTATCAGGTAATGCAAGTATTGAGGGGTTTAATTATGTTGTACAGGATGGTATTTCAGCTTATGCCTATGTAAAGGGCACGATGAGTGAGCTGGATACTCGATCAGGAAGTGCTTTTTTTTCCGAGTCTGCCGGATTTAAACCTTTAATCCGCTTAGGAGATTATGCAAAACTGCATGGAGTTTGATCTGTAGGAAATCGACTACTTTGCATACAAACCTTGCCTCAGTCTAAGCCCAGGTCGGAGTTTTCACACAAGAGAACCTCCAGCTTTTGTGGCAATTCCGGGCTCTATTTTTCGACAGCGCCACCCCTGGCTGCAAATGGCGCTCTCCGCTTTGCTATAAACTACGCATTTTGAAGCATCTTAGGTATATACCCAAGATACTTCAAAATACCTGTTTCTAGCTGCTCGAATTTAACCATCTGTAGCCTTCCTCACCTCGCAATAGTATCGACGACTATTCCTTGGTTCGGAAAACTTCATCTGGCTAAATCCGCTTTGCTATAAACTACGCATTTTGAAGCATCTTGGGTATATAGAAGTATTGCGTGAGGTTTTGATCTTTGTTATCATTCAAACTACTGATTTTTGACTAACATTCCTGACTTATGAACTTGCGTTTATTTACACCGTTTTTCGTTTTTTGTTTGAGTAGTTTTATTCTCATTATACCTATGCCCACACAAGCAACCTCTGCGCGTGGCGCTCAAACTAGGATTCATTTTGATTCGCACGCTTCTACCTTAGGTGCAGGGTTTGGACTCGGTTACGATATCACAGAGCAACTGAGTGTTCGCATTGATCAAAATTATTGGAAATCTAATCAGCAATTGGTTAAAAATAATCGTTACATTGATTATCAGACTCAAATTAAGCTTAATACGGTAGGCGTGATTTTTGATTATTATCCAGCCTACAATAGCGCTTTTTTTGTTTCTTCCGGGGTATATCAAAACCGTAATGCGCTTCATGTACACGCACAATTACGAGATAAAAATATTGCTAATATATCTTGGAAATCCGACAACCCTGATCCAGGTAGCATCGAAGGTCAGTTTACATTTCAGAAATATAGCCCTTATTTTGGTTTTGGCTATAACAGTGCACATTTAGATTCCGACAGGCCTTTGCAATTGGATTTTTCAGCTGGAATTTTATTTCAAGGTCCAATGATTGGTAATGCGACAGCCTTTGGCGATATACAAGCTTTCGATATGTTGACCCAATCTTATTTAAAGGATGGTCTCATTCAACGCACAGAAAAAGAAATCAATCAACATCGTTGGATACAGTATTATCCTGTCATTCATATCGGACTCAGTTATCATTTTTAAAAATCGGCATTTTTGATTTAATAACCCCAGATCGGAATTTTCGTTTGAGTTAGCCTACGCAGGAGAGCAGTTGTCTCGCTTTGGTGCTTACAAAACTCAAATCTGGGGGGTTAATAAATTTTTATCATTGGCCGATAACCTATTCAAGGCTGCTCAGAGAAAGTCTGCAGCGGTATTATTGGAGAGGGGTCAAAGACAATGGCATCAGGTCAATATCAACTTAAGGCAAATTTTGAATTTCCCTTAACAACAACAGAATACATGGCCTTCCTTGAGCATGCAAAAGGTTGCCCAGATATCATTATTGATTTATCCAGCGCCACATTTAAAGACCAAGGGTTTTCAAGCTGTTTACAGTGGTTACGGCTCATGCAAGTCGTCAGTAAGGGCGCAATCAGTCAGATCCAATTTTCTTTTGACTCGCTGATTAAAGAGCATAATGATGCAGAGCGTATTGAGGTGTTTACCAAAACGTTTGCGCAAAGCGACATTTTTTTCAATTTTGTTGATGTGATGCTAGTGAGTGATCCTGAGCTTTTAGCAAAGCAGCCCGAGGCCTATCAAAAAGTCTATGCCTCGTTGCAAATCATGTTAAAAAACAAACAGAATAAAATACAAGCATCTCCTGATTTTTTGATTGAGAGTAAAAAATTATTTGAGGAATTTAGAGCAAATCTTTCCTAACTATTAAAAGCATAGACCCGATACCAGCTTTCGCTGGTATACTCTTTGGCAGTATTGCTCCGCAAAATAAAATATTTTCCATTTGACCACTTCTAAAACTACAAACCATAAAACATTTACTATAATTAAAAAACGACTTGATTTTACCTTAAGCAGCCTAGATCAAGCGTTCTAAAAGCAAATAGAAAATAGCAAATAAAAAATTAATCTGGAGAGGCCTATGCACATCACCAAGATATTCTTTCTGAGTTTGGCATTGTTTTCTACGACCGTATTTGCACAAACTGAGGAGTACAACCAATGCGCTCAGTTAATTCAAAGTCGTAAAGAATTGCCTCCCATGGTGAATTATCATTTTGGATTGGCATCTGTCCCCGTGACCAATCAAAAATTATTGCAGTGTGTAGATCGTTTAATACAAGCAGGAAAATCAGGTGATTTGGCCGCTCAAAAGCAGCTAGGTGAAGTCTATTATTATGGCTATATTACTCCGACTAATTTTAAAGAAGCATTTAACTGGTATGAAAAAGCGGCTCAACAAGGCGACAAAGTTTCTCAATATCAAGTAGGTAATTTTTATCAACGCGGCCATGGTACAGCAAAGAATGAATCAGAAGCATTCCATTGGTACTCATTGGCTGCTCAACAAAATTATAGTCCTGCTCAAGTTAAAATCGCTGAAGGCTATCAGCATGGAAAATTGTTGCGCAAAGATCCAGAGAGTGCCATTCGCTGGTATCGTCGTGCTGCAGAGTCTGGGGATTTGGTTGCACAATATCAACTTGGTAATTATTTAACTAAAATAGATCAAGATCACGCACGCTTGCCTGAAGCGTATGCTTGGTTGGCATTGGCAGCAAAACACGGTTCTTGGTTAAGTGAGTTGTATCTTAATAAATTAATGCGCAAAATGTCTTCTCAGGAAATAGCAGAAGGTCAGCGTCTTGTAGATGCGTTTCAAAATATGTCATGAATTTGACTTCAGCGGTTTATCAATCACCTACTAGTATTCAACTTTCAGGCCGGCAAGATGAACTTGTTGGCCGTTTTTTTCAAGCCTGGAAACCCTGGGATATTACGCAACTTGCGCCTATACAAGCTGGTATTGTGTTATTAGGTTTCGCTTGTGATTTAGGCGTGGCACGTAATTTAGGTCGAGTAGGCGCGGCTAAAGGTCCTTTAGCCTGTATTCAACAACTTGCAAAATTACCCATCCATACCAAACTTCCCATTTATTGGGCAGGCATCTTAAGTGTGCAACATCAATTAGACACAGGGCAGCAAGACTTAGCTCAGGTTGTAAAAAAAATTCATCAGGCAGGGCATATTCCTTTGGTCATTGGAGGAGGGCATGAAACAGCGTGGGGACATTATTTGGGACTCACTGCGTATCATGATACTGCACATTTTGGGATTATTAATTTTGATGCACATCTTGATTTGAGGCCTTTACCGCCGGATGGCGTTGGTCATTCAGGCACCCCTTTTTTACAAATGGCATTACATCGCCAAGCACGCCAACAGCCTTTTCTGTATCATTGTTGGGGTGTACAGCAAACGGCCAATACCACCGCTTTATTTGAGACGGCCAAAAAGCTCTCTGTAGAGATTATTTTAGCCAGCGATGTTGCAAACAATGCTACAAAACTGCGCGAAGCAGTCAATCAAGTCGTGAATGCTTATGAGACTATTTATTTGTCGATTTGCTTAGATGTTTTTTCGAGCGCGCATATGCCTGGAGTGAGTGCGCCCTCTCCATTAGGTTTATTCCCGCATCAAGTTTTGCCAGCCATCCAACAGTTATTGCGATCAGGTAAAGTGAAGGCCATGGATGTTGTTGAGCTAGCCCCCCCTTTAGATCAGACTGATCAATCCACGAAATTGGCTGCCTCACTCATCGCAGAAGTGATTCAAAGTTATGCACTCTCACAGTAGTCTTTGGCTGTCTGTAAGGCTTTTGTCCTTACACGAAAAAAATCTCACAATCTTGGAAGATGCTGCAATAGTCGTAGAGGCCGGCCGTATCGTTTGGATGGGTGCGGCCAATGCGTTACCTCAACAATACCATTCAATCACCTTGCGCCAGGATGGAAACAATGCATTGGTAACTCCAGGATTCATTGATTGTCATACGCACTGTGTTTTTGGTGGAAATCGTGCACAAGAGTTTGCCTTACGCTTAGAGGGGCATTCATACCAAAGCATCTCGAAACAAGGTGGTGGCATTCAGTCTACTGTTCGAGCAACACGCCAGGCCACGGAGCAGAGCTTATATGCTGCGGCATATCCACGGATATTACGCATGCGCAATCGTGGTGTGACAACACTCGAAATAAAATCTGGATATGGATTAGATGAAGCAACCGAACGAAAAATTTTAAAGGTTGCTCAGCAATTAGCAGCAGATACCGGACTAACCATTCAAAAGACCTTTTTAGGAGCGCATGCGGTACCAACAGGCATGCAAAAAAGTGACTATTTAGATTCGGTTTTAGTCTGTCTTTCTAAATTACATGCGGAAGGATTGGTCGATGCTGTCGATGCATTTTGTGAAAGCATTGCATTTAGCCCAGCAGAATTAAAACCTATTTTTGA
>JAHFQF010000168.1 GCA_023266435.1 Legionellales bacterium
ATCTCATCGGCTTCTGAAAAATATTTAATTCCTGACATCCCAAGGCTCATTAGGCTTTGCTTCCATCGGCCTAAAGTAAAATTCGGATGTTCTGGATTGTAAACAAGCAAAGCATGCATCAAAGCATCATGCACAGGTTTTGAGGTAGTGCTTGCAAGATGGCGCGCAGCAAATTTGTCTAAATTCAAAAGCGTTTTTTTGAAATTATCAGAGGTGTGCTCTGACAACTCTGCGGGGGAAAAGAGCGCCATCATCTTATATGCTCTTTGATAGATTTCCTCGGCAATAGCATTATCTTCAATTATCACCGCTTGATAAGTACAAAATCTAAAGCATTCTAAATAAAGCGCTTGATGCATGGCATTTTGCGTATCAAAATAGTGAAAAACTCCATTTATCTCTAAAAATCTTTCAGAGACCCTTGACTGATCAAATACTTTGCGATCATCCTCTAACACGACAAACTCATCACCAAATAAATACCTACCCACTGCATCAAAACTTGCATCAGATTCTAAATAGCCTTTTAAAGCAAGCCGGTCTTTTGGCGTTATGGCATCTTGTTGTGTTAAACCTAACAATAATTTTATTTTTTTATCTTTGTCTATTGCCAGCAATTCAGCAACCGCCTCTTCTCGAGTGATATCCACTTTGTGTGCGAGAGAGCGTTGCTTAGCAATATAGCCGTCAATGGCTTTTGCCTCTAATTTCGGGCCCGTGAATTCTGAAATGATTTGATACGTAGTCAATGATGGCATGCTGTCTACTCGTTAAATTAATCTATGATTAAGACAATATTCTCATTAAAATTGTTCAAGTTTTAAAGAAACAATCAGTGTGGATACACACGCTTCCAGCCAGACCTTCTTCCTCATTGAGATGTCAAAACTATACGACACTGCAACATAGAGGGGCCTAAATCCTCACCTTCACAGGAATGACATAGGACACTTTACACCACTAGCTTTTCAACTAAAATTAAAGGTAGGAATCAAGGTATTAGAAGGACTCTGTATCCATGTTTAAAAATCAAGTCTTACAAGTTTTGCTAGTAGATGCAGACACTTATACAGCCAATGAGGCCGTCGGATCCATCAGTCAAAATGGGCACATTGTAGACTATGCGGGGACTGGCTTTGAGGCCATAGAGGCCATTCAACGAGTACCTTATGATCTGGTGCTTTTAGATCTCCAGTTACCGGATCAAGATGGCTTTGAAGTGACTGAGCGAATTCGCAAACTACCCTCTCACCGCTCACAAGTGCCTATCATGGCGCTCGCCATGACACAAAACACAGACATTGTACGTCGGTGTTATGCCGTCGGTATGTGTAATTTTGTCTCAAAACCCCTGACGACCAATAAATTATTAGCAGTACTCAGTTTCTTAGAATTTCGCGACGCACAAAAGAAGAAATTTGCTAACTCTTAAAGCAAATAAAATAAGGGCTCTTTTTTATATTCAGGATCAGCTGTTTGTAATACCCATGGTTTGTCAGAAATAATCGGACAATCTTGATTGTAAGTATTATAATGCGAGACCAATTGCAGATACTTTCTCACCACAGAGCCATATTTTCTTTCAGTAGCAGCAGCATGATGATGCAACACACCCAACGTTGATCCTAGCTCACCAATCCGCCCTTTAAACAAAGTCCTTTTTTCAGTGGTAATATTTAGATTCTCTGTCATCCTCTCAGCTAAAGTATCGCAAAATAGATTAATGGATGATTGCAATGCATGCTCTGCTCTCTGTAGCGCAAAAGGATTTATGCCGTGGGGATCAATAAAATGTTTCACTGCCCGTATTTGCTCCTCAAGTATCTGGATGAGCTTTTCTGACAGCTGTACTTTTCTCTGCCTATTGACTAAGCGAAAGGCGGATTCTATTATTTTGCGCCAAAAACCTGGGCGCCTTTTTTCTATATAGAATAGCTGCTCATCTCTTTTCCTTTCCAAAAGCGCCACAAATTTAGGCAAAATATTTTTTAATTTTTGATAATGACGTTTTAACTCATAAAAATCATACTGACGCATTAACTGTTGTTTTTTAAGCGGATCTACGCCATTTAAAATAGCCAGATCTTCTGCCACACCAAGCAGAGTGTGCACGTCAGCCTCATCAGAACTCGGCGCGGCGAAACACTCTTCCAGCGCTTTTATTCTCTGATTAATAATATCCTGCGTGTAGGATGGCATATTGTACCCTAATTTCGCTCACAAGAAGTCAGTTAGTTCAAACATTTTACAGGCTGTCTGGCCGAGTTGCAAGAGGCGAGCTATGCAGTAAAATAGCTATATTAAACACCTAATAACTTTGCTAGAATGCTGTTCTCTTTCCAGGGAGGATGATTCATGAGTTTTTTAGCCTATCTACTATTGTTTGCGTTTCTGGGAGTGTTAGCCACTTTAGCCCTGCTGGTCAAGGTGCTGCAAGATCAAACCCGTCATCATGCCCAATTAAAACAAGCCTTTGAAAGCAACTTGTCGTTATTTGAACAACGATTACAACATTATTATGCAACCCAACAAAAAGAATGGGTAGGCACCGTAGAACGCCTGCACCATACTTTACATGAGATTAGTTTAAACAATCTCAGAACCCTACAAGACGGTCTGCAGACATTCGCCAATGAGCAAAATCAGCGACAACATCATCATATTCGTCTGCTGCAAAAAACACTGCAAGACTCTGTATACAACCTTGACAAGCAATTAAAAGACACGTTACAAGTCACCACACAATCACTCAATGAGCGATTTCACCAGCTAGGTGAAATCACAGAAAGACACCTGGGACAAATCAGCCAGCGCGTGGAAACACGACTCAGTGAAGGGTTTGAAAAAACCACCGCCACCTTTACTGATATTGTAAAACGTCTGGCCTTAATAGACGACGCACAAAAGAAAATCACCGAGCTTTCCTCGAATGTGGTCTCCTTACAAGAAATTTTATCCGATAAGAGCGCACGTGGTGCATTCGGCGAAGTACAACTCAGCGCGCTGATTCGAAACGTGATGCCAGAGCAGCACTACGCCTTTCAACACGTACTCAGCAATGGAGCGCGAGTGGATTGCTTGCTGTTTTTACCCTCACCCACAGGGAATGTAGCCATTGATGCAAAGTTCCCCTTAGAAAATTATCGCACCTACCATGATCACACCTTGTCCGCTGCGGAAAGACAACAAGCCAAACAGCAATTTAAGCGAGATGTCTTAAAACACATTCAAGACATCAGCGAAAAATATGTCATTGCAGATGAAACTGCTGAGGGCGCCATTTTATTTTTACCGGCCGAGTCTATTTTCGCTGACATCCATAGTCACTTTCCTGAAATCATCGAAAAAGCACATCAGTCTAAGGTCTGGATCACCTCTCCGACCACCATGATGGCGATTATCACAACAGCCAGGGCGGTCTTAAAAGACGCGGCGACACGTAAGCAAGTGCATATTATCCAAGAGCACTTACGTTATTTGGCCAAAGATTTCACACGCTTTGAGCAGCGCATGGACAATCTCAGCAAACACATCGAGCAGGTGCATCAGGATGCCACCCAAGTTCATACCTCTGCTAAAAAGATTGCTGGTCGATTTAACCGCATTGAACAAGTTGAAATTCCTTTAGACGAATTTACAGAAATCGTATTGGAGAAAACGCCACAACAGCCTCCTCTACCTCAACAAGACAGCATCCAAAAACTATAATGTTAGGTATCATTGGTGGTACAGCATTACAGCAAATCCCGCATGCCCAGCACATCAAAACCATTGCGCTCATCACCCCTTTTGGGGCTTTAAAAAGCCCCATTAAGCTGTTTCAAATTCATGATCATGAGGTTGCCATCATTGCTCGCCATGGTGAGCATTACGAATTGTTGCCGCATGAAATTAACAATCAAGCCAACATCTGGGCGCTTAAATCACTAGGGGTCAAAACATTACTGTGTATCAATGAGGCCAATGCGATAAACCCCAGCATTCAGATTGGGGATGTGATCTTAGCAAATGATTTTATTGATTTTACTAAAGGCTTGCGTCAGCATACTTTTTTCGGTAACGGTTTGGCTGCAAAAATCAACTTCCATCCTCTCACCAACGCCCTGCTGGCGCTCACCTTACAAAGCGTGGCTCGCAAAGTTAATTTGACCTGTTATCAAGAAAAACTATGCATGGTTATCGAAGGCCCGCGTTATAACACGCTCAGCGAAAGTTTATTACAACAACATGTCTATAAGGCAGATATTGTTGGTCAGACTCAATTACCCGAGTTATTCCTCGCGCGCGAGGCTCAAATGCATGTGATCTCACTCAACCTCATCACAGAGCTCGATCAAAGCCATGTCGATTATACGCTGCAGCCCGATCCAGAGCAGCTAAAACAAGCCATTTACATTATGCTGCAGAAACTCTACGCTTTATTAAATCAATGGCTATTGACACCGTTACCCACACTTTTAGAATCCGAACGCCTAACTCTGGAAAATACAATATTGACCCCCGTCTCTAAATTGAGCCAACAACAAAAATTACTTTTGAGCGTATTAAGACAATAGGCTGGATGATACTGCGTTTCTTGGGCACAGACATTCAGGATTGCGCGCAAGACTTAGCTGGCTAAGAATGACCTTGCCGCCGCCTGTGGCCATCAGAATGATGAGCAACAGCAGAATCAGGAGGATGAGCAGCAGCAGATGAAGCACGATTAGCGGGCGTTATTGGAGCTGGTGGAGCTGTTTGTTCTGCAGGATTATGCACCGTCGCTGCTCTTATTGTCACTGTTGGATCAGCAGACGCTGGTGGCCCAATGATTAATGACTTAGTCAAGCTCAAAAGAGAAGGCTCTTGAATCAGCGGCTTTAAAAGACTGTCTATACCTAAGGGTAAGAGTGCTAAGAGTTTTTGTGTATCTAATGGTGTTTTTAAGCCCTCTTGTACAAGCTGTAAAAAGTTTTCGGACGCTTTTACAAATATTGGATTGTCTAGTGCTGTTTTCACCCCCATCGCTACCATCTCTAGATATCCAAAGAGCTGCTGAGAGGCAACCCTTGTTTCCTCATTCTCTGAACCCCCAGCAGTGATTGTAGCGAACTGTTTAGGGAATTCTGTCAGTAGTTTTAAGAGTGGGCCTAAAGTTTGTGTTGCAAA
>JAHFQF010000012.1 GCA_023266435.1 Legionellales bacterium
AGCAGGATCTACTAAGAAAACGTGACCCACTTTACATTTTCCGGCAAAAAAATCATTATCAGCTGGCAACGTAATAGCATGGACTCTGTCGTTTTGATTGAGCTCGTGTAATTTTCTAGAGCGCTGAGCCTCTATTATGCGTGCAGGGTAAAAAAACCACCATTTTGTGCTATCGGTTTTTTGTAAATTAATGTGTACATAATCGACTACTGTATCGACAGATTGCTTCTGATCGTCAGATTTATTTTTTAACGCCCATAAGTAATAGAGAAAGCCCGCATTATAACGAACATTTCTAGTACCAGGTAAGATCTGATTAAGTGGCGTGCCTGCTCGAATAAAAGTTATTTTTCTACCCAGCAGATTCTGCATTAAACTCGGAGACATTTGTGTCATGTTGTATTTTTGATTAAATCTAAAACCAAGTGTGCTGCGAAATAATTTATACAGAGGGCTTTCAGGATGTCTCAGGTATTTACCTAAAAACTTTATGGGTGGAGCAGTTTGATCAACGAATGCATCTGTAGTTTTTTTTGTTTGCGCCAAAAAATCGGTTTTCGGAGCATACAGGGCTTCAAAAAGCGCTGCTAATGTTTTTTTCCCTTCTGGTGAAAAATGTGCTAAAGCTTGCTCTGGATCAGGTAATCCATCTAAGACCTTCCGTAGTTTGCTATAGGCTTGATAATTCGTCATAGCCATTTTAGGCTCAAGAATTTCATTCAATACTTTGAGCAAAGATACTATAGGCATGACAGCTGGGAGCGATTCAGGCTTGTGCTCATTTAGAAATTCTGAATAAATTTTTCGGATATCTTGCAAAAACTGCTCGGCATTCCGCTCTAGAATTTGACCAAACTGGCCTAGATCATTATGATGCGGCGCGCCACTCATACCATACTCGTTAGAAGTTTAAAAAGTAACTCATACTAAAAATTATAGTCGAACTTCAGAGTGAACATGGGTCTTACTCGCAGAATGAGCACAGATTATTGAATCGCGGTGTCGATCCAAATGACCGTGGCCTGACGCCCCGCAACATTCCCTTGACGACGGTAAGAGTCAAATAGCTGCGCGTCTCGATGTGTACAAAATCCACTGATTGCGATGTCTGTAACACCCGCTGCTAACAACTGGGCTTCTGCAATGCGGGTTAAATCACAATAACATTGAGCTCCACGCCATAAGAAAGCCTGTGTTAAATGAGGATAGCGCTTTAAGAAATGCGCACGAAACTCAGGACTGACTGCATACGCTTTACGCCCTATACTTGGCCCAATCCAGGCTGTTAGCGTGACGTCTTGAGGTGCTTTAGTGATGGCTTCTGCTAAGATATTTTGATACAAACCCTGCCAACCTGCATGCACAGCAGATACCCAAGGTCGCTCTTTGGCTGTTAACAAGACAGGTAAACAATCGGCTGTACGCACCACACAAGCAATATGCGGCTGCGTAGTCCAGCTACCATCCGCACTAGATAATGCACTGTCCTCAGCCAACACCATGTCTTTACCATGACATTGTGCTAACCAAGCCATATGCTGGCAACCGACAGCCTTTTCTAATCGCTCACGAGCCGCTGCTTGAAAAAAGTCACCCGTTTGTCGTGTCGTGGTTACGCAACGTACCCAAGTAGGTACTTGCCAATCCGGTCTAAGTACAAGCATCATTGGCTGCCAAACATAACTGCAATTGCTGCAAATCATCCGGCAATGGGGCCTCAAATGTCAATGTTTCTTTCGTAACAGGATGCACGAAAGTAATTTGGCGCGCATGCAATGCTTGGCGTTGAAACCCTTGTAAACACTCACGCAAACTCTCTGATGCTTTTTTAGGAAAACGCAATCTGCCACCATAAGTCGGATCACCAATCAATGGATAGCCATGATGTTGCAAATGAACGCGAATCTGATGTGTACGCCCTGTTTCTAACTGCACTCTAACCCAAGTATGGTGCTTATAACGCTTATGAACGCGCACATGGCTCACAGCAGGCTTACCACTCGCTACAATGGCCATCTTGGTGCGGACACGGGGATGTCTATCAATGGGTTGATTAATGGTCGCTCCAGCAATCATGTGTCCATAGACAAAGGCTTCGTATTCTCTTTTAATGAGACGCTGTTGTAATTGATCAACGAAATAATGATGCGCACTTAAGGTTTTTGCAATGATCAAGATACCAGACGTATCTTTGTCTAATCGATGGATAATCCCCGCACGTGGCAAATATTGACTATCAGGATGATGCGCCAACAAGGCATTCATTAAAGTACCCTGGGGGTTACCTGCACCTGGATGTACCACTAATCCTACTGGTTTATTGATAACCAACACTGTGTCATCCTCAAACAGCACATTGAGTGGGATCTTTTCTGGCACACTGGTTAATTTCGTCTGTAAAACAGGCTCCACTGAGAGCAACTGATGCATCAGCACCTTATGTTTGGGTAAGTTTATGACCAGTCCATCCACTTGGACTAAGCCTTCACAAATCCAACTTTTGAGCGTCTCACGTGAATAATCTGGACACAATTGCGCCAAGACTTTATCTAAGCGCAACTCGTGTAATTCCTCTGGAACTTGATACTGCAACAAAATAGGCACCATCTCACTTATAAATTCAGCAAGTATTATAGCAAAAAAACACGTGCCTCAGGTAGAAGAAAACCGTCTTCTTTTTATCTCCACATCAGGCGGATCGTACGGATCAGATGGCATTCTGTGGACCCTATCATCTAAACCCGCTGAAGATTGGCGTTTGATCATTTGCTCATGCGCTGGTACTAATGCAGGGACAGTACATTCTGCTACTAATGCAGCGGTAGTAGATTCGAAGGATATTGCGATCGTACTCCCCCTATCTGCCTCATCAAACTTCTCTGCAAGCACGGCAAAGGTTGCAGCGGATGATGGTACATCTTGTAACTCAGTGAGTGCTGCAGGCAGCAAAGCATCTGCTGAAGAGAACGACATCAGTTCACGCTCTGCTGATGAGGGAAGATTTGAGCAACGCTTCTCTAAAATTTTTGGACTCAGATCACGTAGAAACTCATCCGGCTTAAATAATGCCTTAAAAAAATTTATTAAATCCGATGATATCTCAAAACGACTTAAAAAATACCCAAAATCAACCCAGATCTGCGCATTATAAAATATAGCACCCTCACGTAAACCCGCCTCTAAGGCCTCTACAGTCACGGGCGCCTCTCGAACGCCTCCCCGCCCCTCTACACGCACATCCGGCATAAACACCCGATGCACACGACTGAGTGCTTTATACAGTGCTGCTGCCTCCGCTTCAAAGCCGCCAATTGTCAGACTGCTCATTTTTCCATAGCCACCCGGTTGCTCAGCAACCGTCATGGCATATTGCTTAATCCCCAAAGAGTATCCATGCACACAGTGGGTTAAAGCCAAATCAATTGGCTCAGTGGTTTGCACAGTATCATGATAACTATACTTGACTATTTTTTTGCCTGGCAACCGCGCTGCTATTTGAGCAAATCCGTAGACTCCCAGTGCCATATGGTGACATGCACCCGAACCACCCAGTCCGCCAATGGCTGGAACAACGGAGTTAGAGGTCTCAAAATCATAGATC
The DNA here is from genome assembly GCA_023266435.1 of Legionellales bacterium. Lineage (GTDB taxonomy): Bacteria > Pseudomonadota > Gammaproteobacteria > Berkiellales > Berkiellaceae > JAHFQF01. The sequence continues at coordinate 3,602 of JAHFQF010000012.1, forward strand.
CCAATTGGAAGTAAAGGCCAACCGGTATTTAGATTCCTTTCCAATAGAGGCATATCATCTCTACCAAGCTCCCCTAACAGGCTGTGCTGCTCCCCCCCCATCACGATCTCTATAGACTGCGTGCAACTCATTGTTTTCTCCAACTAAATATGTAAGGCTAAAAATCATCAGACTGACAAGAAGTCAAGACTCCGATGTCAGGCTGATGACAAAATTAGAAAGTAAGCATGATACACCCAAACTCATTTGGCCGCAAGTCGGGTTTTCGTTTGAGTTAGCCTACAGCTCAAGAGGGTAAAAAAATAGATCTGGATTGGCTTAAAATGAGGAGGAATACTAAGCGCCAGCCCGCTATGCGAGCTGACGATGGGAACAAGGCCTTAAATCAAATCGAGATTAGCAGGCGCCACGGCTACCATCAGGTAACAAAGCATGGCAAACGCTGCCAGCACTTTGCTGTTGCCAACCATCAAAGTTAGTCCGCAAGAGATTTGCTTGACTGAGATTAGCGCCATTAAAATGCGCATTACTTAAGTCAGCGTTAGCTAATACAGCGTGTGTTAGATTTGCATTAGACAAGTTAGCATTCACTAGGCTAGCACCAGCAAAGTTAGCGTGCATTAATTTAGCTTCTGCCATAATTGCATTGTAAAAATTTGTGCCGGCAAAATTACCTAATGCCATATTTGCACGAGAAAGATTTGAGTTTTCGAGAGAAGCAGAAGTTTTAATCCAGCCAGACATTTCTGCGCCACTGAGGTCACATCCAGCACACCAGGTCGTGTCATTAAATTGCTGATAATGTCCTGGGTGATATGCTATGGCGGCGCCGGCAACAGAAAGAAACACCATGGGGACAATTGCTTTGATCAAACGAGTAACCATAAAAAACTCCTTGTAAAAATGATCCTCGGTCCATTGATACCATGCTGATTTTTTCAAAAGCAGGAACAACTTCCCTGTATACTTCATGACATCATGCAGCACATACGTAAAGATCTTGATAACTTTAACAATCTAATCATAGAAAGACAATAAGCGCGTGTATCTAGCACGCGCTATTTGATTAATAGACCTGTTGAAAAACTCGCTGAAACGAGTGAAGTGCAACGAGAAACGGAGCGCAGAGCCGGAGTGTACACGCCAGTACATGAGAATTCGATCACCGCATCGACGAAGCAATTCACCGTTTCAGTAGAGTTTTGCAACAGGTCTAATGAAACACAGGCTTAGAAGAGGCTGCTACAACTGGCGTAACTGCATTGGCCGCAGCAGTTAATCTGGCACCTTCTGCGGCATGCGTAATGCCTGGTACACTTGATAAGACAACAGTCATATCGTCGATCGCTGGCTCACGCAGTTTTTTCTCTTGTAGCAACCAAGCGCGTACTTTAATTTGATCCTGCAGTGTTTGCGCTAACACAATTCTTGACTCAAATGTTTCAATTTCAGTTTGAAATACGGCCAATGTGTCCGGACTATTATTAGTATAAAAAGGGATGACATCCGCACGAAGTTTAGCCAAAGCTGCGCTCTTTTGGGGCTCTGAAGAGGATCCGGATAAAAAGCCTCGATTTTCATCAGCGAATTTTTCTGTGATCCATTGGCCTAAAGCCCCTAGATAGAGTTCTACTATGACTTTAGCCAAATTAGCTATCTGTGCTTTGCAATTATCATTTTGTGCTAAGAGTTGAGCATAGTCTCGGATTTGTGCACTATAATGCTCGCATTGCTTGTTATCCGACTCAGTGAGAATATAACCATGTTTTTTAATGTGCTCAAACAAATCTAATTTTGTCAGTGGGCCGAAAGCGGCATGTACAATAAAATTTCCAAACCATTTGTCTTTCGAATGCTCAGCAAAATCTGATTTTTGATTCAAATATAGAGAAAAATTGATACTTGCCTTTTGACACTCTTTTTCTAGAGAAGACAGTAGCCAGTCCATGATCGCCTGCCCTTCTTCATCTGGCGTGTGGGATTCCATGGCGTATATCCACACTTCTACCTGCGTCTGACTGTCTTTTACCAGAGTAAAGAGTTGATCATTATAGTCCCAAGCAATTTGTGCACAGGCTAAATTTTTATGCGTTAAAGCAGTAGATAATACAGTTTGCCCTGCTCGATTTTTTTGCTCAAATGGCGTAGAAAACAATGACTCCACCTTTTGAGCGATCCAACGATCAAATCGCTCTAAAATAGCGCCTGGGGTTTCCTTCACCCCAGTAAGCGGCTCTTCGCATGGTTGCCGTAACCAATTTTTAGGCAACACTTCTAAAAAAGTTTGTCTTAATGCTGTCCAATCATGGCCTGGCGTTTGGGCTAAAAGATGAAAAAGTGTATCCCCGTTCGGATCGACCCAATCAAATTTTGCTTTGCTGGTATGCAGTTGTTTTAAAACTTGGCATAATAGCTGTGTGTGTGTTGGTTGAGTCGCGAGCTCTGAAGCTTTATGCCGCAACTCCTGCACAGAGAGTTGAGTGAGATCGGGGAGTTCAGAGAGATCTTTCAATTCAGTTTGATTTTCTGCACGAGCCATGACAAACTCCTTTCAGTCATATTTATAACAAAATCTTGCGCTTTGCATGTTGTGACAAGCTAGGATAGAATTTTCGTCTATTGGATGCAATCATAAAATACGACTTTGAGGCCCTTATCATGCTAAATAAAAAGTGCTTTGCCCTCTTACTTGGGCTTTCTGTGATTACGGGCTGTAGCCACACAGGCGATACCAAAACAGAAACACGCTCAGCAAAAGAAATCTATCAGAGCGCCCAAACTCATATTCATAAAGAGCGTTATATCGCAGCCATTGATGATTTGGATGCCTTAGAGTCCAATTATCCCTATGGAGAATACGCTGACAAATCACAACTGGCGTTGATTTACGCTTACTATGAGAGTCATGACCCTGCCTCTGCCCTAGCCACAGCTGAGCATTTTATTCAAATGTACCCACGACATAAACACGTGGATTACGCGTATTATATGAAAGGTCTCTCTAAGTTTTCTGAACCTTTAGAGGGCTTAAGTAAATACCTACCCATGAATCCTGCTGAAAGAGACATTCAACCGGTACGTGAAGCATTTTTCTACTTTGCAGAGTTGGTGCAACGCTTTCCTAAGAGTCCTTATGTGAATGACAGCATCCGACGCATGGTTTATTTGAAAAACTCTTTGGCTGACAATGAGATTGGCATTGCAAAAACTTATTACGCACGCAAAGCCTATGTAGCAGCCAGCAAGCGTGCACAAACCGTGTTGATTGACTATCCAGACACGCATTCTACCGAAGAAGCACTGTATATCCTTGCTCGTTGCTATAAAAAACTTGGTATGCCGGATTTGGAAACACAGACCCGAGACGTCTTAGCGCATAATTTTCCAAACTCTAAATATTTGTGACGCTTAAAGGAACCGAGCAGACCAAAGGATCTTTGCGTGAGCGGGCTTGAAGCTCAGCTGCCTAGGGGCCACATAAGTTGCCCGGGTTGACCTGTCATGCCAGCCCAGCGCCGACAGGCGCGCAGAGGTGGCATCCAGATACTGGGTGAGCTGTTACTTTAATAGACTGGCGGCTTTTACTAAGGAATTAGCAAAGATGTGGAGGCAGCCTGCCATCTGGCTTTGGCTTTTTTCTTTGCCGGCCAAGTAAGTCGCGGAAGGCAGGAATCCAGGCTAATCAGGTACTTTTAGCGTACAGAAAAATCTTGATAGCCTGCTGTGTCTACAAACGCTGTTTTAACCACCTCAGTGACTGTAGCAGCAGGTGGACCTACTTGTAACCAAGACTCTAGCAACTGTAACTGCTGCGCCTCTCCGACTGCCCATACCTCTACAGTGCTATCTTTTAAATTGCGCACCCAGCCGGTTAACCCTAACTGAATTGCTTTTTTACAGGTGGATTGCCGGTAAAATACGCCCTGTACCCTACCGTGTACAATATAATGTTGCTGCCCCATTTAAGCGTGCTGCTCTGCCATCCAGGCCTCAATACTTTCTTTTGTTTGTTTGCCTTTGAGCGGCCCATGTGGCTTGCCTTTGGGATCTAACGCATAAATCACCGGGATGCCTGAAACAGCCTCTAGCTGTAGTTTTTCACCCACATCTGATTGTAATAAAGCATACCGAATCCCTAGACTTTGTTTTAATTCGTTTAATTCGGCGGCCGTTTTATTGTCTACATTGATCCCAAACACTTTAACTGAGGTTTGCGCCAATTGATTTAATTCTTCAATTTCTTTGACACAGGTGGAGCACCAGTCCGCCCAATATTGAATCACAACCCATTGTCCGCGATACGTTTTAAAAGAAATCGGCTGATTGTCACTGTCCATCACATCTGGGGTGGGTTGACATCCTAACAAGACTAACAGCATCATGCAGGCAACAAGGTATTTTTTCACGTCATGCTCCTTGATAGTATGAGTTTGCGTTTCACACATTATAGGGTTTATTTGCATAATGACAAACAAATCACCGTATGGCCTGGTTTTATATTACTCTCGCCATGGCGCATTGTTACAGATGGCGCAAGCCGTAGCGATAGGTATGGAGAAGAATGGCCTAGAAGCTCGCATCCGCACTGTGCCAGATATTTCTCCAAAAACAGAGCAAACCGAAGCGAAAGTGCCAGAAGCAGGTGCACCTTATGTTACCCTAGAAGATTTGGCGCATTGTACTACCTTGGCTTTAGGCAGTCCGGGATATTTTGGGAACATGGCGAGTCCACTGAAATATTTTTGGGATACAACCACACCACTTTGGATGCAAGGTGCTTTGATTGGAAAACCAGCAGGCGTATTTTGTGCGACTAGTAGCTGGCATGGTGGTAATGAAAGTACGCTTTGGAATATGATGGCGCCTTTATTTCATCATGGGATGATTTTGGTTGGGCTCAGCTATGCAGAGGCAACCTTAAGTACCACCCAACATGGCGGCAGCCCTTATGGCCCCACGCACATCACAGGAACTCGTCATGAGTTGCCGCTACATGCTGATGAGCGACTTTTATGTCAATGTTTAGGCGAACGTTTGAGTTTGATTGGCAAAAAATTGACATAGTCTTAACGCTTAATTATCAGGCGTTATTGTCATTGTCTACTCGATGCCTAACCTAAAAATCAATTGTTTTGACTATAAAACCCCCTCAATGAGGGGGTTTTTTGCTAGTCAACGCTATCCATACTAAGGCGCCTTTTCTTAGCTACCCCATCTGTTGGCACATCAGCATCTGCCTCAGCATTAGCCACTGGGCGTCTAGATACAAATGCTGCCGCACCAAAGACTGCATACCATCCTACATGCAGCCCTGCCTTAATAGCCCCGTCTCTTACTTGCACTAAACTTGGCACATGTTCCCAGGCTTGAGTGATGCTCGGCAAATTTTCCCGGAGACGACTAAAAGTACTGCCCCAACCGGCCGCTGGTTCATCTGTCGTTGTTGTCTCTTGCTGAGGATCTGTTGCGCCATCTTCTACTCTGCGCCCATCAGCTTTCACGTCAGTGGGCGATTCCTCTGGATCGAGGAACTTTTCATCTTCCGAATCACAATCAGCCCCTGTGCTCGGGTCTATTAAGGTAGGCTTTTCTCCAGGAGTTGCTTCCTGCATAACAAGCAGCTGTGGCTCTGGAAAAAACACTGCTTGCATTTCGCGAGATCCTTCAAGCGCTGCTGGTTCTGAGCTAAGCACTGTTGTAGTAGGTGCTGCTGGTTTTGCTACTTGCTGCTGCACAAGCGGCACTCTGTTGGCTGTCAATTCGGTAGGCAATTGAGCTTTTAGTGCTCCATCTTGAGTATGCTGCTGAGCATCCTTCTCATCTGGCTCAGATTCAGTATCTGATACAGTAGGCACTGCAGATTGGCGCTTGCCATCTTCAGGAAGCATATTAACTGTTGCTTTATCGACCGGATCTGGAACTGCAACAAATGGTAGAGATGCGAATTGAGGAGCGTCCCCTAGATTTGGGTGCACCACCAAATCTGCGAATGAAAGCCCACCAAAATTGGTTGTGACAACAACGGGTGCTGAAAGTTTTGCAACTCGAGTTGCACGAATTTTATTTCGCCAATAACCGACTAAGCCTGATACCAGGATCAGCACACCTGCTCCTACTGCTAACACAGGTAATAATACTGGTGTGCTTGCAGCCGCTATGGCTAAAGTCCCTGTAAAAAACAGCCCTAATCCCACTGCTGTTAACAGTATGGTGGCGAACAGCAATCCGAATAATAGACCTGCTCTGGCGCGACGGTGAATATGTTGAATTTGTTGGGGTGTTAAGGCAGCCATTTTTTCCTCCGAAAAGTTGGCGCATCCCTGCAAGATCGAGTCATAGAATTCCTTAGAAATAAAATGTCCGCGAATTCGCGGACATTTTAATGAACATCATACTCTATCAGAATTGATATTATTTTTTAGGTTTAGTTTGTCCAGCTGCGCGCAGTTGTGCCGCTGCATCAGCATCCGCATCGTTTGCTGCAGGTGCGAGAACGTTAACGCCTGGGGCGCCTTGTCCATTCACCACCGCTGGTACTTCAGGCCCTAAATCCACAGGCACCTCTTGCTTAGGTTGCAACTCTGTTTTTCTCTTATTCAACAGCGTTGCAATTTGAGTTCTAGCGGGATCAAATCTTCCAGTCTTTATCAGGCCATCGAGAACAGTCAATGGCTCATTGTGAAAATCAAAGTCCCATAATGCCTGAACTTCATTGCCTTCCACTTTTGCTTCAAGAGCAGCTATCGCTTGCAGAGAGTCACAAGCATTCACTAAAGCCTTAATCGCTTGATAGGGGCCAGTTAATTTAGCTTTGAATGCATCATAAATCTGTGTGCGTAACGCTGCATTCTCTGCCGCTGCTTTCGTAGCTTGCTGTTTAGCAGCATCAGCCGCTGCACGTGCTGCAGATCCAGACAGCTCAGCTTTATGAGCCGCTTCTTGTGCTCGAAGAACCGAACCTTCTAGCGCACGGATTGTCACACCTTGTGTTTCTAATGCAGAATTTTGCAAATGAATAACGCGCGCTTGATGAGCAGGCTGTATCTTGGTATCTATCAGTCCTTGCTTTTTAGCTGCATCATACCCAGCGGCGCTTGTGGCACGCTCCATCTCAACAGCTAAAGGGTTTTCTTGCCACCCTTGTTGGAAGCTGTTTAAAGCACTTGGTGTTTCAAGGGCGTTAATTGCATCCACTGCAGCCTGAACTGCAGCGTCTACGTTCCCTTCAAGTCTAGCTTGTTTAGCTGCTAGCTTTTTAGCTTTGTTAGCCTTCACACGACGTGTGATGGCGACCGCTGCAACGGTAATCAACGCGACTGCCGCAACCGCTGCTACACCAATCCCAATCATAGGCAACATAGGCACTACCGGCATGAGGAATGCAGTTAAGGTTGCACCCAGAGCAGCAAAACTACCTGTGTAAAATACACCAGCAGCAACAGCACCACCGATAGCAAGCAGAGGAAGCGTCACACCTGCTGCAATGGCGAGACCTTTACGCCAGCCTTTTTTGCTAGACTTTTTAACAGATACGTCTGCTTCTAATTTATCACCCTCTTTTTTTTCTATAAATGTTGATTTTGCTTTTCGCGCACGATTACTGAAGTAACCAATCACCCCAGCGGTCAGTGCAAACAGACCAGCACCAGCAGCCAACAGTGGCAATGCAGGCACGCCAAACACTGCGCTAGCGGCTACAACAGCCAAGGCGCCTGTGAAGTACAATGCGGCAGCGCCAGCACCCAACAACACGCTCGCGCCTAAGAACCATAAAAAGGCCTTAGTTTTTGGACGTGCGACATGCTTAGTAACTTTTGCAGTTTCTTTTGCTTTGGATTTTGCTTCTGGCACACCACCTTGCGCCTTAACTGCAGCTTTTGCAGCAGCTCTGTTTTTAAATAACCCAATCATTGTGGCTGCAAGCACGATAACACCAGCTGCTCCACCAATGACTGGAAGCAAAGGCAACCCTACCACGGAAACTGCGGCGATCACTGCCAAATAACCGGTGAAATACAATGCGGCACCCGCAGCCCCTAAGCCGGCACCTAAAAAAAGCGTCGAGCCCAGAAACCACTTACCAGCACCTTTTGCTGCTTCTTTTCGTATATAATTTTTTTCTTCTGGCTTAGCCATTTGTCAATCTCCTAACTACATGAGAGTTTAATTGGTTATTTGTTATTGGTACTTACTTCTATTTATTGAACAGTGTTTGTAGGGCGCTTATCATCCTTCTGTGTTACATTCAAATCTAAAGCAGCTTGTGGATCTCTAGTCTCTTCGTCAGCGCTTTGCTGTGCTAGGTCTTGTGCCGGAGTAATTGGAGCAACACGCTTGCTCGAGCCTTTTTCTCTAAGCCTCAATAGATTTCCCGTACCTTTTGCGAGACGTACCAGACTAGGGCTTCTCTTCTGCGCAATCGTACCCGCATCTGGCTGCAGCTCTTCTGTCCCACTTGCTTCAGCGGACTCTTCATGCTCTGTAGCAGGCACTCCATTCACTGCATCCCGTACCGCACTCTGATATAAAGCTGCATGCTCTGTTGTGACAGCTAAGAGTTTGTTATGTAATTCTAATGCTTCTTTAGCACGTTCAGCAGCTTCTTCACCTTCACGTTTAGCAGCTTCTTCACCTTCACGTTTAGCAGCTTCTTCACCTTCGCGTTTGGCTGCTTCTTCACGTTCACGCTTAGCAGTTGCTTCACGTTTGGCAGCTTCTGCACGTTCACGTTTAGCAGTTTCTTCGCGTTTGGCAGCTTCTTCACGTTCACGTTTGGCAGCTTCTCCCAACTCGAGTCCGCGAGCCTCAAACACTGGCTTTAATTGTTTTTCTATCAGAGCGAGTGGATTCGCGCCCTTTGCTTTTAACGTTTTAAAAAATTCACTTTCTGGTTTTTGAAGCGCTGAATACGCATCAGTCAATGCTGCTTCAGTTTCAAAAGCCTTTAATGTTGCCTTTTGAGTATCAATCAGTGTTACAACGTCATTATTGGCCTTAGCAGCTTGAAGGGTTTGTTTTTTGTTTTTATAAAAGCCAAACCAAGTGCTTAATCCTAGACCAATCGCCGCGATCACACTGCCTATTACTATCGCAGGCAAACTTACTAATGCTGTTGTCATCGCCACTGCAGCGGCAGCAACATACATTACCGCGCCAATCACAGCCTCTGCTAGCGCAGCCATTCCAAACCATCGCCCCGCGCCTTTTAATCCCTCAATGCGCGCATCCTTTTCCATGGCAGCCTTTGCCACAATCCCTGTATAATCGTACTTCTTCACGTGTGTACTCCTTCCTTAGCCACAAATCTTATCCCTATAACATCCGTTTCATTGATTCACTGCGTTCAAAAAACCTAAGCTACTCAATGCGGATGAGCAAGTTTACTTTTGCTATAAAGAACCTGTCAAATAATCTGAGAATTATGAGTTTGTTAGTAAAGTTATTTTATTTTTTACTTTTAGTTAGTTTTTATTTTTTCGCCCCAATCCCACTCCTGGCGCCGCACTGAACCCATCAACCCTTAATGAATCACTTGCTCCTTTGGCCTGCAAGTCATGCTGAGCAGTAAGTGCTGTTGTGGATGCTGGTCCTGTTGAGAGTGCATCAGAATTGATACGTTCTACTAAGCTAGTTTTATCTCTATTTTTTTCGCTGCTAATAGTATCTATACCAAAAAATTCCAAAAAAGCATCTACCTTTCTCATGAATGCTTGACGATTGGCTGCTCGAAGCATAGCGGCTCCCACAGTCACTATGGCACCCACCCCCAATACTGCGATCAGAGGTAAAGACAAGGTATATTGTAAACCCAATACAAAACACATGCCCAGTAAGGTTAAGCCCATCACCATCAAGGTTGCCAAAATACTTGCAAACACCACACGAGCAGTCATCTTAAGCCCCAGGTTGAGTCTTGAGGCTGTGCGCTCGCCTAATAGACGTGAGTCATGCTTTGTAAACTGGAGTATTTGACGGTACGCAGGTCCTAATTCAGCACCTGCTGTCGCAGCAGGATGCTCATCAAATACAGACTTAGTCATACATTACTCCTCTGTGTATACGTGCAGGCTAGGGCCATTGCACACTATAAGGCTAAAATACTTTTGATAAAAGGTATCGTTAAGCGTCGTTGATGCACTAAGGAGGCCTCATCTAGTTTCTCTAAAATCTCATATAACTGATGCATGTCTCTGGCATAACGACGTAACAAAAACCAACCAACATCATCTGCTAACTCTATCCCTCTGGCTTTGGCCCGCAACTGCAGTGCTTGTAGCTTAGAGTCGTCTTCTAATGTTTTTAATTGAAACGTAAGCCCCCAGGATAAGCGGGAAATCAAATCCGCCAGATCAAACTGCAATTGGTTGGGTGGGGGCTCTGCTGCAATCAACAAGTGGCCTTTGGCTTCTTTTAAGCGATTAAATAAATGGAAAACGGCTTCTTGCCAATCTCTATCCCCGCGGATGGCATGTAAATCATCTAAGCAAACGAGTGACACTTGATCCAGTCCACGCAACAGTTCGGGGCCATGAAATAAACATGCTGACAGAGGGATATATAAGGCGCTGCCGCCAAAAGCAGACACGGCATGACAAGCACCTTGTAGCAAATGGGTTTTGCCTGAACCCTGTGCGCCCCACAAATAGACTAAGAACTCAGGTGAGTGTGGGACTACAAATCGCTTTAAAACTTCCAGCGCCGTCTCATTAGGCCCTGGGTAATAGCTGGTTAGGGTCGCATCATCTCGCAGACGAATTCCTAAAGGTAATTGAACGGGCATGAGGCATGCAGCTCCCTGCGATACTCTTCCTGATTTGCTTTTATACGGTGTTGTTTTCGCCAGCTCGCAATCCTCAAGTACCAATGTACGTTCGGGTTACTCACGGCTCAACACCTAATCTAAAAGCAAATGAGTTTGAGTATATACCCAAGATACTTCGAGAAGCATCTTGGGTATATTCTAATTCGCATAGTATTAAAAAGCCGAGTATATCCTGATTTAGGGCAGAAAACGATAACGTAACACAGACTCTGTTGGCCCTGTCTGGACGGGCACCAAATGGCGATCTAAAGCCACTGCTTGTTTAAAGGTCGGCACATCACCCGTTGGCAAAATCCACACGGTACAAGTATCACCGGATAACTTCGCCACTCGCACAGCGCGCACTTGAGGCAGCTGCTGTAAATAACGCATGACTTGCAAATACTGTTGATACTCCGACAAGGCGACCACTTCGATGAGCAGCCCTTCTGATGTCGTGCGTTGATTTTGCATAGCAAAGCGTGGTCCTAAACGCTCTGCCAATCCTTGCAGGCCTGTTTGTAGCATGCTTGAAAAGTCTGCAGCCTGGGTTTCCCAGCTATCTGCCTCTTCATTGATGATTAGCTTCCAAGTCGCTTTCCAAGAATCATTAGCTGTGTTGCTTAATCGCCCCATTAAAAGTGCATCACTGCCATAACGCGCGGAGGCTTGTTGTACCCCTTCTGGAGATTGTTCCCAGACTTCCGTGACCGTAATTTGTGACACTTCGCTTAAGTCTAAGACAGGGATTGCCAGCGGGATGCCCCAAGTTTTTGCTAAGGCTTGTAATTGATCCATCAACTCTGGATCAGTTTCTGTTCCTAATAAATGTTTAGGCTGATTTGGACCTTCCATGGCTAACCACATCATGGTGAGAGGCCGATTGGCCGGCCAAATGGGTAGCTTCATACGGGTTGCCAAGGCATTAATGGCATCGGGTTGAAATTGGACCGCCAATTGGAGTGTTTTATTTCCTGCACCAGCGGACATCATTTCTTGGTATTGAAATAATTTGACATAGTTTTCTGGGCTTTCCATGGCGGAGCGCAACTGGCTATGAGTTGCCGGGACACTAGAGCCACTTACCTTAATTAATACTTGTTGTAACGCGCTGGCCAGGGCTTGTTGTCGCTCTTCGGCGCTACGTGAGGCAACCGTGACGCTGGCCTCATATAAGTCGGTTATCAAAATTGATTTAACAGACCCAATCCACAAGCACACTATAAATAATATGCATCTTCTGATAGCCGACATGATATTTCCTTTTCTTGCGTAAACGCTCAATCCGTTGCTCCAACGGTCAATGGCGTCAGATATATGCGCTGAGGTGGCAGCCTACTCCGCATTTTCCCTACTTCACTCGCAAACTCGCCTCTGATGAGGCTCAAACACGAGCTCGTTCACGGAAAAATCCTTCGGTCTGCCACCTCCAATACGCCCATTATCCTTAAATTGACGCCAGTGCTTGAACGGTTACAATATTTGAGTAAATTTGTTAGAATCACTGCTTTGCATTATACAAGAGTTTACCTCATGACCAATGGTTTGTCTTATCGAGATGCTGGTGTCGATATCGAAGCGGGCAATAGCCTAGTGGAAAACATTAAACCTTTTGCTAAAAAAACCCTTCGTCCTGAAGTCATAGGGGGTTTAGGAGGCTTTGGTGCCCTGTTTGCCTTTCCGCATGACAAGTATCAGCAACCTATTTTAGTGTCTGCAACCGACGGGGTCGGGACTAAGCTCAAATTAGCCATTGAATACCAACGCCATGAAACCATCGGCATTGATTTAGTCGGCATGAACGTCAATGACGTCGTGGTCATTGGCGCAGAGCCTTTATTTTTTCTGGATTATTTCGCGACAGGTAAGCTGGACGTTGACACCGCAACCACAGTCATTGCTGGGATCGCAGCAGGCTGTGAACAAGCCGGCTGTGCTCTGATCGGCGGAGAAACTGCAGAAATGCCTGGCATGTACCATGGTAAAGATTATGATCTCGCAGGCTTTTGTGTGGGTGCTGTAGAGAAATCAGCCATTGCCGATGGCAAAAATATCATCCCTGGCGATGTGTTGATTGGATTAAACTCCAGCGGACCTCATAGCAACGGCTACTCCTTAATTCGAAAAATATTATCGCAAGTCGATGTCCCTGCAGATCAAATCCAAGTGGCCGGCAAATCTTTATTAGAACAACTGTTAGCACCCACGTGTATTTATGTGAAGTGTTTATTAGCGCTGCATGCACAAACACTTTTCAAAGGTGCAGCACACATCACAGGTGGCGGTTTTCAAGAAAATATTCCACGTATGTTACCAACAGACGTTTCTGTGACCATAGATTGCGAAGCGTGGTCCTTGCCTCCCGTCTTTCAATGGTTGCGCGAAAAGGGCCAAATCGAAACCGACGAGCTTTTAAGAACCTTCAATTGCGGCATCGGGATGATTTTGGCTGTGTCACCACAGCATGTGTCTACTGTCCAAACACTCTGTCAGACTTTTGGTCATACTGCGACCATCATTGGCCAAGTTGAAAATTCACAAACACAGCGTGTGAATTTTCAAGGGCAGTTGAAATGCTCAGACTGGTAATACTTGCATCAGGCAGAGGCAGTCATTTTGACAACATCGTACAACTGAGCCAACAGCAAGCTGGTACGCTCAATATAGCAGCTCTGCTGTGCGACAATCCTACCGCCCCCGTGATCGATAAAGCACGGCAGGCGGGTATTTCTGTTTCGGTTGCCGAACCGAATCAAAAAACACGCGCCATTGAAACCACTTTTTTACAAGAGATAGCCGACAAACAACCTGAGGTTGTTTTATTGGCTGGGTACATGCGCTTACTGTCGCGCCACTTCATTGAGGCCTGTCCAGTACCGATTCTTAACATACACCCGAGTTTGCTGCCCAAATATAAAGGCCTACACACGCATGCTCAAGTCTTAGCAACTCAAGATCGGATGCATGGGGCAACCGTACATGTGGTGACGCCTCAGTTAGATGACGGCCCACTGATTGCTGCTGCACAATTACCTATCTTAACCACAGACACACCAGAAAGTTTAGCTGCTCGCCTCTTACCTTTAGAGCATCGTTTATATGCTTGTGTCATAGGTTGGTTGGCTGGAAAACGATTATACTGGAACTATGAGCACAGGCAGTTTATGTTTGATCAACAGCCGCTACCTCCCCATGGCTTAGCCTTTGAGGAGTACGGTTCAGAGTAAGGTTTGTTTACGATGACAGATTGGCGCTCCTTTTGGCTATGCTCTCTGTTAGCAATTATGCTAATTTGGTTTAAGACCCAACCTGCGTATGCCGGCATTGCAACAGATCCTTCCCCTTTACCTGAATACACTGCCAAGTACTCTGTCATCTGGCATGGTTTTGTTGCGGGTTATTCTTTACATAGTTTGTTACGCCAAGAAGACGGCAGTTATTTTTTTAAAGCCGAGACAGAGCCTAGATTTGGTTTTTTGCCCTATGAATATTATGAACATGCCAAATTTTACTGGCGCAACCAAACCATTGTCCCTTTAGAGTATGCTTTTGATAGCCAAGAAGGCATTCGCTTTAAAAAAGGCAAACTGTCTTTTAATTGGGACACACGTCAAGTCACGAATGACATACAAGGTAAACCCTGGAAACTCGCCATCAATGAGGGCACCCAAGATAAGATCACGCACACACTGCTCATGCGCCGAGATGTCGGAGACGGGAAAAAAACCATTACGTATCCTGTGGCAGATGGTGGCTTCGTCAAAGAATATCACTTCGAGGTCTTAGGTGATGAAGTGATTCAAACTCCTATAGGAGAATTAAACACAACCAAAGTACACTTTCAGCGGGAAGAAAAAGGCACTACCCTCTGGCTCGCAAAAGATCACCATTATATTTTGGCGCGCATTCAACAATTCCGTAAGGACAAAAAAATCGGTGAAGGCGAAATTGTGGCTTTAGAGGTTGCCTCTTAAGCGATGGGTAAAGTCACGCCTTGCTGGCCTTGGTATTTACCGCCCCGATCTAAATACGATGTTTCACAAACCTCATCGGACTCTAAAAAAAGCATTTGTGCTACGCCTTCATTAGCATAAATCTTTGCAGGCAGTGGTGTTGTGTTAGAAAACTCTAACGTAACGTGCCCCTCCCATTCTGGCTCAAGCGGCGTGACATTCACAATGATGCCGCAACGCGCATAGGTAGACTTCCCCAAACAGATCGTTAATACATTCCGGGGAATTCTAAAATACTCGACCGTACGTGCCAAGGCAAACGAGTTGGGTGGAATAATACAGATGTTCGCTTTGATATCTATAAAACTACTTTTATCAAAGTTTTTTGGATCAACGATGCCAGAATGTACGTTAGTAAAAATTTTAAACTCTTCTGCACAACGTACGTCATAGCCATAGCTTGATGTCCCATAAGAGACTACTTTTTGGCCATCTACGTAGCGAACTTGTGACCCCACAAATGGCTCGATCATCTTGTGCTCGGCCGCCATCTTACAGATCCATTTGTCAGATTTGATTGCCATCGCTCGCCCTTACTTATTTAATACGATTTTTGGTATGTTGGCAGAATAATCCCTTGCTTGCAACGCCAACTGTCTACTCACGGCTAACGCCAACTCACGATAAGCCAAAGCAAGCTCGCTATCCGGATTGCTAACAATCGCAGGCATGCCGTCTGATAAAGTTTGCACGGCGGCATCTAATGGTAGCTGCGCCAAGACAGGAATATGGAATTTGGCTGCCATACTAGCTGCAGCCCCCTCACCAAATAACGCATGCACTTTATCACAGTGATCACATTGAAAATGATGCATATTCTCTACAATACCCAAGACCGGAATTTGTACTTTTTGCATCATCGCAATCGCTTTGGTCGCATCAATTTGTGCTAACTGTTGTGGTGTTGTGACCACCACACTGGCTGTCACGGGAAGCTTTTGCGCCATGGTTAATTGGATGTCCCCAGTGCCCGGTGGTAAATCCAAAATCAAATAGTCCATGGGTAACCAATCCGTCTCGTCCAATAACTGTAACAAGGCACCGGACACCATGGGCCCTCGCCAAATCACAGGGTTATCTGCGTCAATCAGCGCCCCAATTGAAATCATCTGCACACCATAGCGCATAATAGGCTGAATTTTGTGATTCAGCACCACCGCTTTTTCCGGTGTATTAAATAAGGTGGGGATACTAGGACCATAGATATCCGCATCGAGTAATCCCACTCGGCAATTCAATTGCGCTAATGCCAGCGCTAAATTGGCAGCAATTGTAGACTTACCAACCCCACCCTTGCCTGAGGCTACCGCAATGATGTTCTTGATTCCCGATTTAGGGGCCGTTTTAGTTTGTACTTTAAAGGTAGGAATGGCAGAAACCCACTCAATCACAACAGGCAGATCACTCAACCTCACTAACTCGGATTTGATTGTCTTTTCGATCGCACCCTTATCAAACTGTGTTGGATATCCAAGTTGTATAGATAGTTTGATCGCATCTGGGGTGATCTCCACTTTTTGAATGGCTTTATAGGCCGAAAGTGGCTGTGCAGTGACTGGATGCAAGCATGCTTCCAGCTGAGATTTGATGTCATTTTGTGTTATCATAGGGCACCTTTTTGGGAGATATCGCCCCAGTACTAACTAATTTGCCTAAAATCAATGGCCAAAATACTGCTGGGACGCTGACCTTTTTAGAGCAGAGAGTACCATGACGTCTAATAAAAGAAAAATTTTAGTCACCGCAGCCTTACCCTATGCCAATGGGCCACTCCACCTAGGACACATGGTGGAATTCATCCAAACAGATATCTGGGTGCGCTTCCAACGGTTACGGGGACATACTTGTTATTTCATTTGCGGTAGTGACGCACATGGCACCCCCATCATGCTCAATGCAGAAAAACAAGGACTCACCCCTGAAGCCTTAGTCTCAAAAATCAATCAAGAGCATCAACGCGATCTCAAACAGTTTCATATTGCGCTGGATTCTTTTTATACAACACACTCTGCTGAAAACCAGTATTTTTGTGATTTGATTTATGGGCGCTTACAAGCCAACGGAGATATTCGCTGCGAAGAAATCTTGCAAGCCTTTGATGCTGAAAAAAATATGTTCCTGCCCGATCGCTATGTCAAAGGCAGCTGCCCCAAATGCAAAGCCCCTGATCAATACGGGGATGCTTGCGAGGTCTGTGGTGCAACGTATTCACCCTTAGATCTCATCGATCCACGCTCCGTGTTAACCAACACAGC
>JAHFQF010000013.1 GCA_023266435.1 Legionellales bacterium
GGTGTTGGGATTAGGGGTTTCTTGGCAAACGGCACTTGGGGCTGTTTTTATATCCAGTGTTTTGTTTATCGCCCTCAGCTTCTTCAAGATTCGCGAATGGGTCATTAATAGCATTCCACAAGCTTTACGCGTAGGGATAGGAGCAGGCATTGGGCTTTTTTTAGGACTGATTGCCTTAAAAAATGCGGGTATTGTCGTAGATAATCCAGCAACTTTGGTTGCCTTAGGGGATGTGACGGATCCGAAAACAGCACTGGCAATTTTAGGCTTCTTCTTAATCATTGGATTAGAAGCGCGTGGTGTAAAGGGGGGTGTTTTAATCTCCATTTTAACCATCACGGGGTTGTCTTTCATTTTTGATCCGGCGGCTGAGTACCATGGTTTATTATCTGCACCTCCCAGTATTCTGCCTACATTAGGACAATTAAACATTCAGGATGCTTTTCAGTTGTCTATGTTTGGTGTGATCTTTGCTTTCTTGTTTGTTGATTTGTTCGATACAGCAGGCACATTATTGGCTGTGGCAGAGCGTGGTCAGCTACTCGACAATCAAGGGAATTTGCCAAGATTAAAAAAAGCATTATTGGCAGATTCAACTGCCTCTTTGATCGGTTCGGTCTTAGGTACATCAAGTACCACTAGCTATATTGAAAGTGGTGCAGGTGTAGCCGCCGGTGGCCGAACGGGCTTAACGGCTGTCATCGTTGGTTTGTTATTTATAGGCGCTTTATTTTTCTCTCCATTGGCTGCCATGGTACCCATCTATGCAACCGCTGGTGCTTTATTCTATGTAGCAGTGTTGATGTTATCTGGTTTGACACGCGTGGATTGGCAAGATCTGACTGAAGCGGCGCCTGCAGCAGTGGTTGCTTTACTCATGCCACTTACTTTTTCTATTGCCAATGGCATTGCCTTAGGTTTTGTTGCGTTTACGAGCATTAAAGTCATCAGTGGCAAACATCGAGACATCAGTCTGCCAGTCTGGGTATTGTCTGCAATTTTTGTTTGCAAACTGCTGTTTATTGACTAAGACAAGCTACAAATTTTTAAAGAGTTACCCATATATAAATGCGTAGTTTATAGCAAAGCGGATTTAGCCAGATGAAGTTTTCCGAACCAAGGCATAGTCGATACTATTGTGAGGTGAGAAAGGCTACAGATGGTTAAATTTGAGCAGCTAGGAACATGCATTTCGAAGTCTCTTGGGTATAAGTATCTCGCCCCAGCCAATTGGGGCGAGTTGCGTCACGCTTGAATTCTGTCTAGCATGGAGCTAATGCCTCTGGTTTTTAAAAGGATGATACCTATGACAGATGTTCTATTGTTAGTAGGCGTGCTTCTGTTTTTCACTGTCTGTTTCAGACTCATCCGATTTTTTGATGCCTTGTCACGGAGTGAGCAATGAATGTTCTGTACTTAGTGTGCGGCAGTATTACTGTGGCTGTGTTGATCTACCTCCTGGTAGTATTGTTTAAGCCCGAGCGCTTTTAATTTTTTTCTGGCAAGGATGCGCCATGACAACCAATGCACTGCTTCAAATTACCTTATATTTTTTCGTGCTATTGATCTTAATAAAACCGCTGGGTTGGTACATGGCCCAAGTGTACCAAGGAAAATCTTGCGGTTTAAATGTGGTCTTAGGACCAATTGAGCGCGGATTGTATCGAGTATGCGGTATCCCTGCAAATCAAGAAATGGGTTGGAAACAATATTTAACAGCCATGTTGCTGTTTAATTTGCTAGGATTTTTGGCAGTCTATGTTGTCCAAAGATTACAAGCATATTTGCCACTTAATCCACAACATTTTCCAGCGGTACCTGCTACGTTGGCGTTTAATACCGCGGTCAGTTTTTCCACCAATACAAATTGGCAAGCCTACGCAGGTGAAACCACGCTCAGTTATTTTACCCAAATGACGGCTTTGACTGTACAACAGTTCCTGTCTGCTGCAACGGGCATGTCCTTGTTGATTGCATTCATTCGTGGACTTGCGCGACGTGAAACTGAGCAATTGGGTAATTTTTGGGTAGATACAGTGCGAGGTGTTTTGTATATTTTATTACCATTGTCTTTGCTCTTGTCAGTATTTTTAGTCTCAGAGGGCGTGATTCAAAACTTCAAAGCTTACCAAACTATTAGCTTAGTTCAATCTTCAGCTGATATCACGAAGCAAACCATTCCTATGGGTCCAGTGGCATCTCAAGTCGCGATCAAAGCATTGGGTAGCAATGGTGGAGGGTTCTTCAATACCAATGCGGCGCATCCTTTTGAGAATCCGACACCTCTGACAAATTTTTTTGAAATGCTGGCCATCTTGATGATTCCAGCAGCGCTTTGCTATACCTTTGGCATACTCGTGAATGACAAGCGACAGGGGTGGGCCGTGCTCATTGCAATGTTGGTATTATTGCTACCTTTTGTTGGTTTGGCAGAGATTGCAGAACAACAGGGTAATCCAATGTTTACCAATTTAGGGGTTGATCAGCAAGTGCAAACAGAGGCTGCTGGTGGAAATATGGAGGGTAAAGAAACTCGCTTTGGCATTGTCAATTCAGCATTATGGGCTACCTTAACCACGGCATCTTCTAATGGCTCGGTCAACGCCATGTTGGATTCATTTACGCCATTGGGTGGTTTGGTGCCGTTGTGGCTGATGCATTTAGGAGAGGTCGTTTTTGGCGGGGTCGGTTCTGGATTGTATGGCATGTTAATCGTTGTGATGACCACCGTATTTTTAGCGGGGCTGATGGTTGGACGTACTCCAGAATACCTGGGTAAGAAAATAGAGCCTTACGAAATAAAAATGATAGCGATGGTGGTCTTGATTAGCCCAGTCATGATCTTGCTGATGACAGCCTTTGCAGTAGTCACGCCACTAGGCATACGGTCGCTTGGCAATCCGGGAGCACATGGATTGAGTGAGATACTCTATGCGTTTTCTTCAATGGTCAGTAACAATGGAAGTGCTTTTGCCGGACTAAATGCAAACACACCTTTTTATAACATATTGGGTGGCATTGCTATGTGGATTGGACGATATTGGATAGCTATACCGATATTGGCTATCGCAGGCTCTTTGGCGAAGAAAAAGCTCATTCCAAGCAGCTCAGGTACATTAGCAACACACACTCCTTTATTCATTATGTTACTAATTGGCGTCATTATTTTGTTAGGTGCTGTGTCTTTCTTGCCTGTTTTAGCATTAGGTCCTATCGCCGAACATTTAATTTTGGGAGGGCATCATGGGCTCTAAAGTGCAAGGACGCTCTTTATGGGATAGAAAAATCATTGGATCAGCTTTGAGAGAAGCTTTTTTCAAATTAACACCGACGCATCAATTACGTAATCCAGTAATGTTTACAGTGTACATTGCCTCCGTTTTAACCACAGTGCTGTTTATTCAGGCCATTGTTGGTCATTTGGATATGCGTGCAGGTTTTATGCTTATGGTGACCATGGGTTTGTGGTTTACCGTGTATTTTGCTAATTTTTCTGAGGCCATGGCCGAGGGGCGTGGGAAAGCGCAAGCGCAATCCTTGAGAAAAGTGCAACGTGAAATTCAAGCTAAAAGATTGTCTGCGCCAGAGAGAGATGCAAAGATTACGGTGATTCCTTCAGAAAAACTCTGTATTGGAGATATCATTTTAGTAGAAGCAGGCGATTTTATTCCCAGTGATGGTGAGGTCATTGAAGGCATTGCCTCAGTGAATGAAAGTGCTGTGACTGGAGAGAGTGCACCTGTGATTCGAGAAAGTGGTGGGGATCGCAGCAGTGTCACTGGCGGGACTCAGGTCATATCAGATTGGTTACTAGTTCGTGTTGCTGCGAATCCTGGTGAAACTTTTTTAGATAAAATGATTGCTTTGGTAGAGGGTGCAAAGCGCCATAAGACTCCCAATGAGTTGGCGCTCACCATTTTATTGGCTGCCATGACCATTGTTTTTTTAATTGTTTGTGCAACTTTGCTGCCTTTTTCAATTTATAGCGTATTAGCAGCAGACTCGGGAGAGGTAGTGAGTATCACTGTCTTATTGGCACTGTTTGTTTGCTTAGCGCCCACTACCATTGGTGGATTATTGTCTGCCATTGGGATAGCAGGAATGGATCGCATGATCCAAGCCAATGTCATTGCCTTGTCAGGGCGTGCAGTAGAGGCGGCCGGGGATGTAGACGTGTTACTTTTGGATAAAACCGGGACTATTACTTTGGGAAATCGTCAAGCCACAGAGTTTATTCCTGCTGACGGCGTGGCCATGGAAACATTAGCCGATGCAGCACAATTGGCTTCTTTGGCAGATGAAACGCCTGAGGGTAGAAGTATTGTCGTTTTAGCCAAAGAAAAATACGGACTGCGAGGCCGAGAAATTACCAAGCTAGGTGCAACTTTTATTCCTTTTACTGCGGAGACTCGCATGAGTGGTGCGAATCTACCGGGGCGTCAAATTCGTAAAGGCGCCTCGGAAGCTGTCGAATCTTATGTCAAAGAAATGGGGGGGATTTTTCCAGAATCTGTGCAAAAAAGCGTAGAGCAAATTTCTCGCAAAGGAGGCACAGCGCTGGTTGTGACTGAGGGAAAAAGTGTATTGGGTGTGATTTATCTAAAAGACATTGTCAAAGGTGGGATGCGAGAACGTTTTGCGCAATTGCGTCAAATGGGCATTAAAACCATTATGATTACTGGCGATAATCCTTTGACAGCAGAGGCCATTGCTAAAGAAGCCGGTGTAGATGAATTTTTTGCGAATTCTCGGCCTGAGGATAAACTCAAGCTCATTCGAAAATTACAGTCAGAAGGGCATTTGGTTGCCATGACTGGAGATGGTACTAATGATGCACCGGCATTGGCACAGGCTGATGTGGCGGTTGCAATGAATACAGGGACACAAGCAGCTAAAGAAGCGGGCAACTTAGTCGATCTAGATTCTAATCCTACTAAATTGATTGAGGTGGTAGAAATTGGCAAGCAATTGTTAATGACTCGAGGCGCCCTAACCACCTTCAGCGTCGCCAATGATATTGCCAAATATTTTGCTATTTTACCTGCTGCATTTGCCAGTACCTATCCGGCGTTAAATGCATTCAACATCATGCACTTGGAAACACCAGAAAGTGCCATTGTATCCACAGTCATTTTTAACGCCTTGATTATCATTTTTTTAGTACCTTTGGCGTTAAGAGGGGTTGCTTATCGTAGAGTCACTGCAGCACGTTTATTGCGAAGTAATGTACTGATGTATGGATTAGGCGGACTCATTGTCCCATTCATTGGTATTAAAGGGATTGATTGGGTTTTAATGCATTTTTTCTGGGTATAGACGTTTAGGAAACCATTATGTTCTCGGCAATAATCAACCAACTTAAAATTGGCTTTTTGCTATTAGTTTCAATGACAATATTGACGGGTGTTTTATATCCGTTGGGTATTACTGGATTGGCGCAATATTTTTTTCCTGAAGAGGCGAATGGCAGTTTAATTCAAGATGCAGAAAAAGTTATCGGCTCGCGCTGGATTTGCCAAGCTTTCAGTGCGCCAAAGTATTTTTGGGGGCGTCCTTCTGCAACACTGGCTGTGCCTTATGATGCAGCTTACTCTACGGGTTCAAACAGTGGTCCTTCAAATCCAGCGTTTTTATCCACAGTAAGGGAGCGTGTAGCAAAATTTCATCAGATTGATAAGGGCCATGCTTTAGTACCTGTTGAGTTGGTAACTGCTTCAGGTAGTGGCTTAGATCCCGAGATTAGCCCTGTGGCTGCTTTTTATCAAGTGCCTCGTATTGCTAAAGCACGAGGTATTTCAGAGGAAGCAGTGCGTGCTTTAATTCAAGATCACTTAGTCAAACGTACATTTGGAGTGCTTGGTGAGCCACGAGTCAATGTACTGTTACTTAACCTTTCTTTGAATGATTTAAGTCAATAAAATGTCCGAACAACAACGTCCTGATCCAGAAACTTTACTACAGCGGGTTCAAGAAGAAGAACGCAAAGCCAAGCGTGGTAAGCTAAAAATTTATTTAGGGGCAGCGCCCGGTGTTGGAAAAACATACACCATGCTACAAGATGCTCTAGCGCAGCGTGCGCAAGGTCTGGATGTGGTTGTTGGGGTGGTAGAATCTCACGGTCGTCAAGAAATTGAAGCGTTATTAAAAAATATAGAAATTTTACCTAAACAAAGTGTGCATTATCGTGAAATAGATCTACTCGAATTTGATTTAGACAATGCTTTAAAAAGACATCCCGCTTTGATACTCATGGATGAAATGGCGCATGCGAATGCGCCAGGTTTACGGCATATAAAGCGTTGGCAGGATATCAAAGAAATCCTCGATCGGGGTATTGATGTGTATACAACACTCAATGTTCAGCACATCGAGAGTTTGAATGATGATGTAGCCCAAATTATTCGTGCACCTATTAAGGAAACGGTGCCAGACTCAATGTTGGAAATGGCGGATACGATAGAGTTGGTGGATTTGCCGCCAGAAGATTTATTAAAGCGTTTACAAGAAGGTAAGGTCTATATTTCTAAGCAAGCAGCGCTAGCTAAGGAGCATTTTTTCCTTAAAGGTAATCTGATTGCACTGCGAGAGTTAGCTTTACGTACCACAGCGGAACGCGTGGGCGCACAAGTTTTATTTTATCGGCAGGGAGAAGGTATAAATCATATTTGGGCGACTACTGATAAGATTTTAGTGTGCGTGGGTCCAGGCCCTGAATCTAGAAAGTTGATTCGTTCAGCACGACGAATGGCTGCTAGTCTGCAGGCAGAATGGATTGCGGTGTATGTCGATCGCTTGCAACTACGTCCCTCCACAGAGTCACGTAATCAAGCCATTCGTAATTTGCGGTTGGCTGAGCAATTGGGGGCGAACACGCGCATTTTAACAGGATTTGATCTGGTGAATGAAGTGTTGAGTTTTGCGCGTGAACAGAATGTGACACAGATCATGATTTGGAAGCATATTCGCACACGCTGGCGTGATTCATTTTTCAGAAACTTATCGGATGAGATGTTGAGGCACAGCGGTGAAATTGACATTTACATCATGACTGGTGTGGCGGATGAGATCAAACCTCCTAAGCCGCTCTCTTTAAAAGATCCCATTCCTTGGAAAATTTATGGTTTAGCGTTGGCCATGATAGGTGCCGTTACAGGCTGTAGCTTTCTGTTGGCTCCTTTTTTAAGCGCAGGTAATTTGATTTTAGTTTATCTGTTGGGTGTTACTGTTATTTCTTTATCTGGGCGAGCAGGGCCTTCTTTTTTAGCCTCTATACTCAGTATTTTGGCGTATGATTTTTTCTTTGTGCCGACTTTTTTTTATTTTCGTGTAGAGGATATAGAGTATATTTTTACGCTGATTGTGATGTTATTAGTAACACAAATTATTAGCAAGCTTGCCTTGTTTACTCGTCGTCAAGCTGCTGCTGCGAGGCATATAGAGCATCAGACTTCTACGCTCTATCAGTTAAGTCGACAATTGACTGCCACAGGACACAATCAAGAGCAACTGTTAGCAGCCAGCGTACGTTATTTGGCAGAAGTATTTGATAGTGGTGTGATGTTTTTATTGCCAGAAAATGAAGATCTCGTTGTTTATGCGCGCTTTCGAGCAGAGCAGCAATTAAGTACAGAAGAGAAAAACATTGCCCAATGGGTATATGATTTGGGGCAAAGAGCTGGGTTAGGTACAGATACTTTTCCAGCTTCCAATGCTTTGTATATGCCATTAACAGTTTCAAGAGGGACGATGGGTGTTTTACGAATTTTCCCCTTTAAAGCAGAGCATTTATTGCCTCCAGAGCAAATGCGCTTATTAGAAATCTGCATTAATCAGATTGCGTTGGTCTTAGAAAGAAACCAGCTGCGAGCACTCATTGAAAATGCTGCTTAAAGCCGTGTAACTATTCAAAGGACAATCACGACAGTAGCGTTCAAATAGTCTCAAATGAACCAATCCACTATGCTAATAATGAAGAGTGGGTATAGTCTTTTGCTGCTGCTGCTGCTGCTGCTGCTGCTGCTGCTGAGGAGGAGGTGGTGGTTCTGTGGACTCTGTATTTTGAGCACCAGCGACTTCAAATTGAGCAAGCAATGCCGGCGGTGTAGTATAGGGTACCACTTGTAAAGTCTGTGCTAATTGATGCCCAATTGCGTCGATAATGGGTTTGAATAAAAACCAACCGGAACGATTTTCTCGTAATGCTTGTGTAGTTGAAACGGGGTGAGCAGCCGCGCCAACATCCGCAATAAAGAAATTTTGAGTATGCTCATGCGCATCTGGCGCACGATTGTCTGATGCAAGCGATCTTAATACATTTGCATCACAATTAAGCACAATCGGAGCAATAAACTCTAAAGTCGGCATCGGTTTTTTTTCTGAATTTTTCGGATCAACGGTTGTACGGAAAGAAATAGCTGCGATGGAGGGGCGGCTTAAGGTGACATCCTTCTGATTACCAAAAAGTTCTTCTTCACTTTCATTTAATGCTGTTTGCTCTATGAGATCTGGCAACCGGCCTTGTGTGACTGACGGCTCTAAAAAACCAGAAACAGAAGAGTAAAGTCCATCCTGCGATCTTTCCATAATAATACTATGATGATCGGTTGTAATGGGTGGCGCAATCACCCCAGTTTTATAAACATTCAGCTGATACAATGTACTGCCCTTAGGAAAGATGTTTTTCTGCAATGCTTGAAGAAATGCATAATCTACGCGTAATGCATTGAGTAATAAGTGATTAGAGTTCTCATCATAACGAGCTCTTGTTAATACAATATGTTGTCCGTTACTTTTAATAGTAGGAATAACACTTGCTACCGCTGCAGATTCTTCAGGAGTTAGTATGGGGGTTGGTAAATCTGAATACTGTGTAACTGCTTGATCATGCTGATTTAAAAAAGTAATGGTTGGGGGCTTTTCAAAAAACACAGTGTGTTGCTGGACTAAACGATCTATTTGTAGCCCCTTAGCGTTGGCTGGCGTATATTCAGCAGGGACAGTATTTCTGGCTAAAGAGCCATTTTGCCATTCTAGGGTCAAATCGCGCATAGTTACACTCGTTTTCTTATTAAAATAATAGGGCCATTTTCCAACGAAATTTTAAAAAATTCAATTTTATCTGTGCAATCATAAAGAGGGACTGATTAATTTTTGCATAAATGCTCTAAAACCCCCATAAAATCATGAGCAATGGAGAGATTTGCTTGCTTATTGAGCTCTTGAATACCCGTTGGGCTAGTGACATTGATTTCTGTGAGATAGCCGCCAATCACATCTAATCCAACAAACAGTAAGCCTTTTTCACGTAAATGTGGTCCAATCTCCTGGCAGAGCTTTTGCTCTTGCGTATTGAGTGGCATCACTTGCGTGGTAGCGCCTGCTGCCATATTTCCTCGAAAATCATCGGGGGCAGGTAAGCGTGCCAATGCATAAGGTACTGCTTGGCCATTGAGCATCAAAATCCGTTTATCGCCTTCTGTTTTGATGGCTGGAATATAACGCTGGGCCATGATCGGCGCTTTACCATACTGGGTGACTGTTTCGATCATGACGTTGATGTTGAGCTCATCTTTTTTTGCATAAAATATAGAGCGTCCCGCCATCCCATCCAGCGGTTTTAAGACGATCTCACCTTCTGCTTGCCAAAATGCTTTAATGAGTTGCTTATCTGCGCTAATTAATGTTTTAGGACACCAGTTTGCAAACCATAGCGTGAATAGTTTTTCATTGGCATCACGTAAGCTTTGAGGCTTATTGACAATCAGCACCCCTTGTTTTTCCGCTTGCTCCAACAAGTAGGTAGTGTAAATATAGGGCATGTCAAAAGGCGGATCTTTACGCATCAAGACGATATCGAATTCATGCAATAAATAAGTCTGAGCAGCTTCGCAATGAAAGTGTGGCTTTTTGTTATCAAAAACCGTGATTTTTTGCGCACGTGCTTTGACTTGGCCTGCCTCACAATATAAATGTTGCTGCTGAAAATAATACAAGGACCAGCCTTTTGCTTGTGCAGCAAGTAACATGGCAAAAGAGCTGTCGTGTGCTGGATCAATATTCTCAAGCGGATCCATCAAGATAGCCAGTTTAATCATGAGAGGCTCCGAGTAAAGTTTGTAATTCATGTGCTGAAGCCAAAGCGGCTAAACGAGCGATGACGCCATAGACATAAAATCGCCGATGACTTTCTTCGCACAGGGTATGTCCAGGTGCTTGGCAGCTTTCATCAAAAGCCAGGGGTTGGAAATGCATGCCGGGTGCGTTTAAATTTTCACTGTCACCACGTTGCGTGTTGACACGATAAAAGCCTCCAACTACGGTATCCCCGATCATGTAGACCACAGGCTCTGCGGTGGCGTTGTTCCATTTTTCAAAGGTATAGACTCCCTCTTGTAAGATGACCTTGTTGATCGCGACTTTGCCTTTGGTCATAGCCATATGACTGCGTTGTTTACGATTCAGTGTGCGTAATTCATCGGGCGATTTGATTGACATCACGCCCATGCCATAGCTGCCTGCATCGGCTTTTACGATAATAAATGGTTTGTCTTTAATGTGGTATTCATCGTATTTTTTTTGAATAAGTTCAAATAATAAGGTGGCATTATGGTGTAGACACTCTAGGCCATCACCTTGCATGAAATCTACTGAACCACAATTTCTAAAATAGGGATTGATCCACCAAGGATCGATTTTAATGAGATCGGAAAACTCATTGGCGACTTTATTATAGTGGCTAAAATGCACTGATTTAAGGCGCTGTTTCCATCCTAAACGCAGATCGGGCACGATGGGTTGAGGCGTGTGATCAAGCATGGCAGGATGTGCTTCAGACAAGTCGTTATTTAGAAAAATCAAATCAGGAATAAAATTCCCACTTTGTACTTGGTTGTGTTGTTGTTGCACGGCATGGAGTGTGAGTGTGCGGCCACTGGCAGTTGTTAAGTTGAGTGGCAATTGTTCATCAGATAAGAAGCTACCTAATTTAACGACAAAGCCTGCGCACTCTAATAAATCACATAAAATAGCGACATTGTCTAAATAAAAAGCATTGCGTGTATGACTTTCAGGAATCAGTAAAATTTTTTCAAGATTAGGATAACGTTGTGTCAGTGTGGATTGCATGGCTTGAATGCAAAGTGTCATAAAATCCGGATTGAGATTATTAAAACCAGCAGGAAAGAGATTAGTATCAATGGGCGCTAATTTAAAACCCGCATTGCGTAAGTCTACAGAAGAATAAATCGGCGCTGGAGTGTGTCGCCATTGCCGTCTAAACCAACTTTCAATTTCAGTTTGTTGCTCTAGGATATGTTGTTCTAACTGATGAAGCGGCTCGGTGAGTGGCGTTGCTAGCTGAGGTGTGTTAACCATGATGTCCATGCCATCCTACTTTAAATTTTAAATGATCTATACCCAAGATACTTCAAAATGCGTAGTTTATAGCAAAGTGAATTTAATCAGATGAAGTTTTCCGAACCGAGTAATAGTTCAATACTATTGCGAGGCGAGGAAGGCTGCAGATGGTTAAAGTCGAGCAGCTAGAAACATGTATTTTGAAATATCTTGGGTATATTGTAACCACCTATTATTTTTAGGCAAACAGATGATATGGAAACATCACTTCGGGGTTTGTGATAGGGTCTGCCACGCTCGTCCTGACACACCTTGAGCGACATTTAAAACTTCGACTATTTGCGTAATAGGGTAGTGCTCAGTTTTTTAAGCCGGCTTGATTGAGTTCATATGCTTCCAGTGTATTTTCTAGGAGGCAAGCGACTGTCATCGGCCCCACCCCGCCGGGAACAGGCGTAATCCAGCTTGCACGCTGCTTGGCTGTTGCAAACTCTACGTCACCAACGAGTTGGCCATCTGGTAGGCGCGTAATCCCGACATCGACGACGATAGCACCTGGTTTAATCCAAGCACCGGGAATAAGTTTGGGCTTACCCACGGCAACAACCACGAGATCAGCTGCACTGACCGTACTTTGTAGATCGTGAGTAAAACGGTGTGCAATGGTGACAGTACAACCAGCAATGAGCAACTCCATGGCCATGGGTCTACCCACAATGTTAGAGGCGCCTACAATACAAGCGTGCAGACCTCTGAGTGATTGTGAAGTGTGATTCAGTAAGCGCATGATGCCTTTGGGCGTGCAAGGACGTAGGCGAGGTTGTCTTAAGACTAAGCAGCCAATATTGTAAGGGTGAAAGCCATCGACGTCTTTATCGGGATGGATGTGATTAATCACTTGCTGGGCATCTAGAGACGGAGGCAGTGGTAGTTGGACCAGGATGCCATCGATAGTTTGATCTTGGTTGAGTTGAGTGATGTGTGCATTTAATTCTGCTTGTGAGCAATCCTCATTGAGCCGAATGACGCGCGAGTAAATACCCACTGCTGCACAATCCGCAATTTTTTTTTGCACATAAACGCTAGAAGCCGGATCTTGGCCAATCAAAATCACAGCCAATCCTGGAAGACGTTGATGTGCGTGCTTAAGAGATTCAATTTTGGCTTTAATATTTTGCTTTATAACTAAAGAAAGGGCTTTGCCGTCTAATAATTCTGCGCTCATCCAATTTATCCTCCCTAGCCTGCATTGGGTGATAGTAACGACTTAGTAAAAAAATGCAAGTTTGGGGCTGTTTTCGCTGAAGTCTGGCCAAACTACGCAATTCTTTGAGATCACTTGAACGCTACTATTGACCTTCGTCATTTAGGTCAGTATGATGCTCACCACACCGTTAAGCGTGTTGATGTGCTTGAAAATCAAAATTCATCGGGGTATAGCGCAGCCTGGTAGCGCACCTGCTTTGGGAGCAGGCTGTCGGGGGTTCAAATCCCTCTACCCCGACCAACTCAATTGTGATTATCTTGTAACGTCTTCAATGTTCAGCGGGAGTCGAGTTTTGCCCGGTAGTCGTTCATGCGCCTGTAGCTCAATCGGATAGAGCATCGGCCTTCTAAGCCGAGGGTAGCAGGTTCGAATCCTGCCAGGCGCACCAAAATGGTGTAACTGTTCAAATGGTGGACGTAGCTCAGTTGGTAGAGCCCCGGATTGTGATTCCGGTGGTCGTGGGTTCGATCCCCATCGTTCACCCCAGTATAAATTAGTTTTAAGGCTAGGACGGGCCGTTAGCTCAGTTGGTAGAGCAGCTGACTCTTAATCAGCGGGTCGTTGGTTCGATCCCAACACGGCCCACCATTCGAGCCTTTAGTTAGCAGTATTTCTTTAAAATAAATATTGCGTTGGTTTCCTGATTGGGTAGTTTACGATTACCCGATAAGACGCTAAAATGCGTACGCTAAGCGATGAGTGTGCTACTGAATAGTAAATAAACGTTCTATACAGTGCGAAAGTGGCGAAATTGGTATACGCGCTGGATTTAGGTTCCAGTGGGGAAACCCGTGAGAGTTCGAGTCTCTCCTTTCGCACCACGCTTTAGTGTAGTTTTCACATTTGGCAGGAAATCCACAACAATGAACATGACTGTATCGGTTGAAACAACCAATGGCTTAGGCCGTAAGCTTACTGTAATTATCCCTCGCACCGAGATTCAAAGCAAAGTCCAAAACAGGCTGAATGAATTAAGAACCAGTGCTGCGCCTAAAGGATTTCGTCCAGGACAGATGCCTGCAGATTTAGTAGAAAAACGCTACGGCACTGCTGTTACTCAAGAAATTACCCAAGAACTCATTCAAAGTAGCTTTGGTAAAGCCTTGGAGCAGGAAAATTTAAGACCTGCAGGGCGACCCGCTTTTAATAATATCCAAAATGACAAGAGTACTGATTTGAGCTATCACGCCGAATTTGAAGTCTTGCCAGACATCAAGGTTGCGTCTTTTTCTGATTTTAAAGTCACGAAAAAAGCTGTAGAAATCACGCAAGCTGATCTTGATAAAATGATCACTAAATTGAAAAAACAATTGGCAGATTGGGAAGCTGTAGAACGTTCTGCTGCATTAGGCGACCGTTTGAAAGTCGATTTTGTGCGTACAGTTGCACAACAGGGCCAAGAGCAAGCAGACGTGGAAGAAGAAAATAACGCGTATGTTGTAATTGGACAAGAAGGCAATCTTGCAGAAATTGATGCTGCACTCATTGGTAAAGCGGTCAGTGATGAGCCTGTGATGTTGACGATTACCTATCCTAAAGATTGGCATGAGCACAAAGTGGCTGGCAAATCTGCAGACCTGAAGATCGTTATTAAGGCTATTCAAGAGTCTACCACATTGGATGATTCTGAGTTTGTTAAAAGACTTGGCTTGAAGGAAGGCACACTCGAAGAAGCGCTAGAAAAACTTCGGGCAGAAATGAACAAACAATGCGATACTATTATTAATAATGAGATCAAAGAACAAATCACTGAGCAATTAACAAAGTTACATAGCTTCGATCTGCCAAAAGTCTTGGTTGATCAAGAAATTGAACAATTGCAAGAAGAAGACAAACATCGTGGACATGTTCATACAGATGCGTGCGCGCATGATCATGAGCATGAATATGAAACAGAAGCCAACCGCCGAGTTACTTTGGGATTGGTAGCAAGTACCATTATTCAGGAACATAATTTGAAAGCGGATCCAATGAAAATCCGCCAAGAAGTAGAGAAGATTGCCATGATGTATGGTGGCTCCCCTGAAATTGTGAAAGCTTACTATAACAATCGCCAATTACTCGGTGCTATTGAACAAATGGTATTATTAGATGGTATTGTTGATCTCATTGCAAAAGATGCAACTACACAGGAAGTGAGCGTGACCTTTGATGAACTAACCAGTTCTTGATAGGTTCCGGTGATACAACGAAAAAGGTAGGGATTAAGGAATAACCAAGATGGTCGATAACCGAATCAATGATAGCGCACTGCATTTGCTAAACACAGGCCTAGTGCCGATGGTAGTTGAGCAATCCTCCCGAGGTGAACGAGCCTACGATATTTATTCTCGTTTGCTGAAAGAGCGTGTGGTGTTTATGGTGGGCCCGGTGGAAGACTACATGGCAAACTTAATCGTTGCTCAATTGTTGTTCTTAGAGTCCGACAATCCAGACAAAGATATCCATTTGTATATTAATTCGCCTGGTGGCTCAGTGTCTGCCGGGCTTGCGATTTACGACACCATGCAGTTCATTAAACCCGATGTTTCTACCGTGTGTTTAGGGATTGCAGCAAGCATGGGTGCCATTATTTTAACGGGCGGCGCAGCGAAAAAACGGTATGCACTGCCTAATTCCCGAGTGATGATTCACCAGCCTTTGGGTGGTTATCAGGGACAAGCAACCGATATAGAAATTCATACAAGAGAAATTTTACGTTGCAGAGAAACTTTAAATAAAATTTTATCAAAGCACACTGGTCAACCCATGGATCGAATTGGGCTTGATACAGAGCGTGACAATTTTATGAGTGGACAGGATGCTGTTACCTACGGGCTCATTGACGAAGTAATAGCCAAACGTTAGTCCTGGAGTGATCCAGGTGTGAGAGGTTGAAGATGGCAGATGAACGCAGCAGCAACAGCCGCGGAGGACGTGGTGGTGAGGGCAATAATAAACTTTTATATTGTTCCTTTTGTGGTAAAAGCCAGCATGAGGTAAGAAAACTCATTGCAGGTCCGTCCGTGTTTGTTTGTGATGAATGTGTTGATCTCTGTAATGACATTATTCGTGAGGAATGCGATGAAATTCATGGTCCTTCGGAAAGTAATCGCCTGCCCATCCCGCAAGAAATCAAACTCTCTTTAGATGAGTACGTTGTAGGCCAACATCAGGCTAAAAAAGTTTTGGCAGTGGCTGTATACAATCATTACAAACGCTTAAAACATCCTGAGCAAAATAATGAAGTTGAAATCGGTAAAAGTAATATTCTGTTGATTGGTCCAACTGGCAGTGGTAAGACATTATTAGCAGAGACGTTAGCAAGACTGCTTAACGTACCCTTTGCGATTGCTGATGCGACGACGCTCACTGAAGCAGGGTATGTGGGTGAAGACGTTGAAAACATCATTCAAAAGCTTTTGCAAAAGTGTGATTATGATATCGAAAAAGCACAGCGTGGTATTGTGTATATCGATGAGATCGATAAGATTTCTCGTAAATCCGACAATCCTTCTATTACACGCGATGTGTCTGGTGAAGGCGTGCAGCAAGCACTACTCAAGCTCATTGAAGGCACAGTTGCGTCCGTACCCCCACAAGGTGGACGTAAACATCCGCAACAAGAATTTTTGCAAGTCGATACCTCTAATATCCTATTTATCTGTGGTGGAGCATTTGGTGGATTAGAAAAAATCATCAAAGAGCGTACCGAAAAAGGTGGTATTGGATTCAGCGCTGAAATCTTAAGCAAAGACGATAAAAAGACATTGACGGATATCTTCCGTCAAGTCGAGCCGGATGACTTGGTAAAATTTGGTTTGATTCCAGAGTTTATTGGTCGATTGCCTGTGATTGCAACACTTGCTGAACTCAATCAAGAGGCTTTAATTAGTATTTTAACTGATCCCAAAAATGCGTTGACCAAACAATACCAGAAGCTATTTGATATGGAAGGGGTGGCTTTAGAGTTTAGAGAAGATGCATTGAAATGTATCGCTGAGCGCGCTCTGGAAAGAAAAACAGGTGCTCGAGGTTTGCGCTCTATTTTGGAAGAAGCATTATTAGATACTATGTTTGATCTGCCCTCGATGACAGGGGTCAGCAAAATTGTTATCGATGCTGCGTTCATCAAGGGTGAGTCGGAGCCCCTACTTATTTATAAGAATGATAAACCGCTGTCAGACGATACACCGCTACTGGCTTAATATACCCAAGATCCTTCTCTACAGATATGCCCACCCGACCCGCTTTAGGCGTGTAGGAGTGGGCATTTCCTTTTATAGGACTGTCGAAAAAGATAAGTAATTTTTATTTATTTTGG
Source organism: Legionellales bacterium (assembly GCA_023266435.1). Taxonomy (GTDB): domain Bacteria; phylum Pseudomonadota; class Gammaproteobacteria; order Berkiellales; family Berkiellaceae; genus JAHFQF01. Next base: position 16,926 of record JAHFQF010000013.1, read on the forward strand.
GTAGAATAAAAGTTGAGTCTACTAGAAATAGGTAATAGGTGATTATATGACTGATTTAATCTCTACTGCGAATGAGAATCACACAGAGGCGCATGATGTGCCGTTATTGCCTCTACGCGATGTAGTCGTCTATCCTTACATGGTTATTCCTCTGTTTGTAGGTCGTGAAAAATCCATTGCTGCCCTTGAAGCAGCCATGCAAAGTAAAGAAAAATATTTATTTTTAGCGGCGCAAAAAACGGCTAATCAAGATGAACCTCGTGAAGAAGATATTTATCGAATTGGGTGTAAAGCCTCTATATTACAGTTACTTAAATTACCTGATGGTACAGTGAAAGTACTGATTGAAGGCTTGCAACGGGGTCGTATCAAACAATTTACAAAAGCCAATCCCTACATGTCTGTGGATGTGGAATTTTTAGAAAGCGTTGAATTGGAAGAAAAAGAAGCCGACGTATTGTCGCGTGCTTTGGTTGGACAATTTGAAAAATATGTCAAACTGAATAAAAAAATCCCTATCGAAATTGTTAACTCGGTCAGTAGTATCGAGCACACCAGTCGATTAACAGACACCATTGCAGCCCATTTATCGCTTAAAGTAGATGAAAAACAGCAGCTGCTAGACACAATGTCTTGCAGAGAGCGTATTGAAAAACTCATGTCCTTGATGGAAGCAGAAATCGATTTGTTACAAGTAGAACAACGCATTCGCTCCAATGTCCGCCGTCAAATGGAAAAAAGTCAGCGTGAGTATTATCTCAATGAGCAAATGAAGGCGATTCAAGAAGAGCTAGGTACTGAAAGCAGTGATATCAATGATATCAAAGAAAAAATTGAAGCAGCCGGTATGACTGAGGAAGCTAAAGAAAAAGCCTTGGCTGAGCTCGAAAAAATTAAAATGATGCCACCCATGTCAGCAGAAGCAACGGTTTCTCGTAATTATCTGGATTGGATGTTGGCGGTGCCTTGGAAAGAGCGTTCTAAAATACGCTTAGATTTAAACGAAGCCAAAAAGATTTTAGATCAAGATCATTACGGTTTAGAAAAAATCAAAGATCGTATTTTAGAGTATTTAGCTGTGCAAAAACGCGTCTCTAAAGTAAAAGGCAATATTTTATGTTTAGTCGGACCTCCAGGGGTTGGTAAAACATCACTCGGACAATCCATTGCACGCGCAACACGTCGCCAATATGTGCGTATGGCGTTAGGTGGCGTGCGAGATGAAGCTGAAATTCGTGGGCATCGTCGTACTTACATTGGTGCGATGCCAGGCAAGATCTTGCAAAAACTATCTAAAGTCAAAGTGAAAAATCCGCTGTTTTTGCTAGACGAAATTGACAAAATGGCCATGGATTTTAGGGGTGATCCTGCATCTGCTTTGTTGGAGGTGTTAGATCCTGAGCAAAATGTAAACTTCAATGATCATTATCTGGAAGTGGACTATGACTTGTCGGATGTCATGTTTGTAGCAACGGCAAACTCGTTAAATATCCCACCGGCCTTACGTGATCGCATGGAGGTAATTCAACTATCGGGTTATACCGAAGATGAAAAAATGCATATTGCTATTGATTACTTGGTGCCAAAACAGATCAAGCAAAATGGCCTGAAGAAAAATGAACTGAAAGTCTCCGATCAAGCATTGCTAGATATCGTACGGTATTACACCAGAGAAGCCGGTGTTCGTAGTTTAGAGCGTGAGGTTGCAAAACTTTGCCGTAAAGTAGTCAAAGAAATCCAAATGACCAAAACGCCGATTACGTTACCATTGCAAATTACGCCCGATAATTTGGAAGAATATTTAGGTGTGAAGAAATTTCGATTTGGTATGGCCGAAGAGAAAGATTGTGTTGGGGAAGTTACCGGTTTGGCTTGGACAGAAGTGGGTGGGGAAATCCTGACTATCGAATCCGTTGTCATGCCTGGCAAAGGCGTGATAACCCGTACCGGTAAGCTGGGTGATGTCATGCAAGAGTCTATTCAGGCTGCTTTAACCGTGGTTCGTGCGCGTGGTAATGCATTAGGCATAGTAAAAGACGCGTTTGAGAAACATGACATTCATATCCACGTACCAGAAGGCGCAACGCCTAAAGATGGCCCCTCTGCAGGGATTGCTATGTGTACTGCGCTCGTTTCAGCGTTTACGCAAATCCCAGTCAGAGCCGATGTTGCCATGACCGGTGAAATCACATTGAGAGGGGAAGTCTTGCCTATCGGTGGATTGAAAGAAAAACTTCTGGCTGCCAGACGTGCGGGTATTAAGCATGTGATTATTCCAGAAGAAAATCGCAGAGACTTAAAAGATATCCCTGCGAATGTACAAAGTGAGCTTGTGATTCATTGTGTGCGTTGGATTGACGAGGTATTTGAGCTCGCGTTGTCTCGTATGCCAACTCCTGTGGCTGAACCGGAAAAGGCTAGTGGGGTTGTAGACACGGGAAGTGGTGCAGCAACCACCGTACAAGGCACCAAGAAAGAGGCCAATATTAATTAATCTCGTATCTCGGTTGGGTAAGTTAATCCTAACTGAGATCTTTTTTAAAATGTAGGGGCCGGTCTTAAGTGCCGGCTCGCTAGCTGTTTTTCGGATTGGCAAGCTTCACATTCCTTAATGCCGCTTGAGCGCTTACAAGGCTTGACGGCGATCGGAATCCCCGGTATAGTCGGCAGCCTATGGAATAAGTAGGGAACTGGAAGTGTAAGACGCCCAATTCTCAGGGTAGAGTGATAATCAATAGAAGGGGCCTCCTGTGAGCGATAGATTACCAGTTAACAAAGCGGATCTCATCGATATCGTTGCAGATGCAGCTGACATTACTAAAGCAGCAGCAGCAAAAGCGATCAACGGTGTGTTAGAATCTATTACTATGTCTTTAAAACATGGTAAGCAAGTCTCTATTTTAGGATTTGGTACTTTCTCTGTGAAGTCTCGTGCTGCTCGTACAGGTCGTAACCCGCAGACAGGCGCCGCTATACAAATTCTAGCTGCAAATATTCCTGTATTTAAAGCTGGAAAAGCGTTGAAAGATGCTGTAAACTCTGGCGCTATTGTTGAAGAAGAAGCCGAAGTTTCTTAAAAGACAAAAAGTTGGGTGTTTAGCTCAGTTGGGAGAGCATCGCCCTTACAAGGCGAGGGTCGAAGGTTCAAGCCCTTCAACACCCACCAAATTTCGGAGCGGTAGTTCAGTTGGTTAGAATGCTGGCCTGTCACGCCGGAGGTCGCGGGTTCGAGTCCCGTCCGCTCCGCCAACTATTAAAAAAGCCTACTGAAAAGTAGGCTTTTTTTTGCTCATTTTCTAAGCTGCTGTACGCAGAACTCTTTAAACCCGAGCTCGGAGTTTTGCAAGCACGAAAGCCAGGCAGGACGGGAGTTGTAGAGCGACCGATTGGCGCAGGGATGCGCCAATCGCAGCCAGGGATGGCGATGTTGCGAGACAACTGCCCTACTGCCTAGGCTAACTCAAACAAGATCTCCGAGCTGGGGTTCTTTAAATCAAGCTGCTTTTCTAAATTTGGAAACTCTTCTATAATGGCAGGCAGTCATTTAGTGGGGTATAGAGTATGTTAATGCAAGCAATTCGCGATCGGATGCATGGGGTAATTGCCTTAGGACTC
>JAHFQF010000014.1 GCA_023266435.1 Legionellales bacterium
ATCAAGCCTGCAGAAATTACTGAAGAAACTGTTTCGGGCATGAAATCTTCAGTAGGTATTACTGCCACTCCTACCGTATTTAATATGGAAAACACGACCAATGAAACGAAAGTTATCAGTGGTTCTAATGGTATCGATAGCTTTATTGAAAATGGTAAAAATCTTCAGGATGGTAGAAAAACTTGGCGTCAACTACAATAAAGTTAATCACGTAGGTATTGATAAGTTAAGGAACACATGATGAAACACTTAAGCCTTCACCGATATTTGTTAGTTTTATTAATTTCTCTCTTGAGCATTCCTTTTGCTGCTTTAGCAACCCTGGATACACCTGTGACTGAAAAAAATCCTCTATTAGTTAACGGGGTGATTCATTCAATTAAATTTGATACAGGGGAAATTGTTGTAGATGGTATTCCCTATACTTTTGACCCAACAACAGTGGGTTTAATTGACTCTAATAATCTTTCAATCAAATCTGCTGACTTGCAAGCAGGACTACCTGTAGTCATGACCCTCTCCGCACCAGATAGCACCGTCATCACAGCGATCCAACTCGGACGTGATCTTTTTGTTCCTGCAGAGGACTCTATCATGGCTGAGCAAACGCCTGTGTCTGCAGAAGCTGAGTAGGATAAAGATTGGATGAAAAGAATCAATGGATTTACTTTAATTGAATTATTGATTGTGATTGCTATCATTGGAATCTTAATAGGCATCGCTGTGCCCAATTATCAAGAAAGCGCACGTAAGGGCCGTCGGGCTGAAGCAACTTCTAGCCTCATGCAGGCAGCCTCTCAATTAGAGGTTATTTTTTCAGAAACCAATCAATATCAAAACTTAAATAATGCCGTCCCTGCACAAAGCACGGACGGGCATTATACGCTGAGTTTAACATTGCAGAATCTCAATGGCGGCACTAATAACGGGTATACATTAACCGCTACGCCAACGACTACTGATGCGAATTGTGGCGCGTTCACCCTCGATCAAAATGGCAATCGAGGCTGTTCAGGCAGCTACTGTAGTACACAAGTCAGTCGCTGCTGGTAATAAAATAGATCACTCAGAGACGGCTTCTATTTCCAATACTTGCCTTAAATTTTTAGGTAAATTAAAAGAAACTGTTTCTTCAATACCATCCAGCTTTTCTACTTTCTCTACACCATAGTGTTTTTTAAGGTGATCGACCAAAGATTGTACTAAGATTTCTGGCGCACTTGCACCTGCTGTAATACCAATCGTATTGGCACCCTCTAACCAACTAAATTGTACTTCGCTCGCATCATCAATTAAGTAAGCTTTAGTGCCTAATTTTTCCGCTAACTCTCTCAAGCGATTTGAGTTGGAGCTTGTCACGGAACCCACGACCAAAACAACATCAGCCTGTTTTGCAAGCACAGCAACAGCATCCTGACGATTTTGTGTTGCATAACAAATGTCATTTTTCTTCGGAGCGGAAATCAAAGGAAACCGCTCTTTTAAAATACGTACAATGGCTGCAGTTTCATCAAGAGACAACGTCGTTTGCGTGACATAACAAAGACGTGTAGGGTCATTAACGGTAATCTGCTCAGCATCCTCTTCATTTTGTATCAGATATATTTTTGAATCTGAATTAGTATATTGCCCAAGCGTCCCTTCTACTTCAGGATGCCCTGCATGACCAATGAGGATACATTCTATGGCTTGCCGACTAAAACGAGCAACCTCCATGTGCACTTTGGTGACTAAAGGACAAGTTGCATCAAAGACAGTGAAACCTTTTTCTTGCGCTTGTTCGCGAATTTTTTTAGAGACACCATGCGCACTAAAAATTACAATCGCCCCCACCGGGATTTCTTCTAAATCCTCAACAAAAATAGCACCTCGCGCCTTCAGGTTTTCAACAACATAACGATTGTGCACCACTTCATGCCGCACATAAATTGGCGCACCAAAATGATCCAATGCTTTTTCTACAATTTCAATTGCTCTGTCTACACCAGCACAAAATCCTCTGGGATTTGCTAATAGAATATTCATAGTTTTTTCTCACTTGTCGCATCAGGGTGAAAAAAGAGCCAATACAGATATAGACAAACACCCGCGGTAATAAAACTGTCAGCCACATTGAAAGTTGGCCAATGCCACTCTTGCCAGTAGACATCAATAAAATCAACTACTTTACCTAACAATAGCCGATCGCATAAGTTGCCTAAAGCTCCGCCTAGAATAGCACTTAACGCCACTCTTTCTACTAGAGAGGTTTTTGCCTGATACAACCAATGTGCAATCACCAAACTTAAAGCAATGTTGATGATTAAAATAACCGTACTAAGCGGTAGAGTACTTTGATGGCCTAAACTAAAGGCGATTCCTTTATTATAGGCCAGCTGTAAATTAAACCCAGGAAAGACAGAATAGACAGACTGATCAGATAAAAAATCAATAAAAAATCCTTTACTCATCTGATCAAGTAACGCAATACTCATCGCAATACCAAACCATAGTACCTGCGTTATCAGGCGCTTCTTTCTAAGCAAATCGTCTAAACTCACCTGGGGCCTCTTCTGCAATATTATCAATACAACGATGACACAACCCAGGATGGATTGGATCAGTTCCCACATCCATACGACGATGCCAACAACGCGCGCATTTTACATGGGTGAGTGCCTCAATAGCCACTGTTAATCCAGTCATATCGGTTTTTACTGCTGACGCAGGTGCTTGTGACTGTTTAAAAACTTCTGCATAAGAGGTAATAAATACAAAACGTAACTCATCTTTTAATGTCGATAAAAGGGCATACAAAGGCTCATCGACAAATACACTGACTTTCGCCTCTAGCGCTGCTCCAATCTGTCCAGACTGCCGGAACGCCTCCAAGGTTTTATTTACTTCTGTGCGAACCTGCATCACTGTTTCCCAATCAATCTTAGTCTGCGTTGAGGCAAAGACAGGGAAATCCTGATACCACGTGGTCAAAAACACAGAAGATTCTGATTTACCAGGCAAGCACTCCCAAATCTCCTCAGCCGTAAAACTCAAAATCGGTGCTAACCATCGCGTAAGTGCTTGCGCAATGTGATAGAGCGCTGTTTGTGCTGATCGACGCGGATGTCCTGCTGTTTTAGTTGTGTACTGTCTGTCTTTAATGATATCTAAATAAAAACCACCTAACTCCACTACGCAGAAATTATGAATCTTTTGATAGATCAAGTGAAAATGATATTGATCATACGCATCAACTATCTCTGTTTGTAATGCGCGTGTTTTTTGAATCATCCATGCATCTAATGCAACCATCTCATCTGGTGAGACTTGATCTTGACTTGGATCAAACTCAGCCAAATTAGATAGTAAAAAGCGCATTGTATTCCGAATACGGCGATAAGCATCTGAAGTACGTTTTAAAATTTCATCAGATACATTCATTTCACCACGATAATCCGTTGCCGAAACCCATAAACGTAAGACATCTGCACCTAACGTTTTACACACCACATCAGGGGAGATGACATTGCCAATAGACTTAGACATTTTCCGCCCCTGAGCATCGACTGTAAATCCATGCGTCAGCACTTGACGATAAGGCGCACAGCCTTTTGCGGCAACGCTGGTAAACAAAGAAGAGTTAAACCAACCACGATACTGATCGGAACCCTCTACGTATAGATCGGCAGGAAAACCAAGTTCAGAGCGAGCACTGCCTACACAATCATGCGCAACACCTGAATCAAACCATACATCCAAGGTGTCCATGATTTTTTCATAATGCGAGACTTCTTCCTTGGACAATAACTCAGATAACTCTAAATCAAACCAAGCATCTACGCCCTTGGTTTCGACTTGAGGCAAGATCTTTTCTAATAGCTGAGCAAGGTTTGGATGCACCTCTCCCGTTTCACGATGCACAATCAAAGGAATCGGCACCCCCCAGTAACGCTGTCGAGAAACACACCAATCAGGTCGATCAGTGATCATAGCGGCCATTCTGGCCTCCCCCCAATTGGGAATCCACTGCACCGTTTTAATGGCCTCTAACGCACTGTGTCTGAGTCCTTTTTTATCCATGCTGATAAACCACTGGGTGGTTAAGCGAAATATTAAAGGGGTTTTATGACGCCAACAATGTGGATAACTGTGATCCAACGTATGATACGCCAATAAGCATGCCGTGTCCTTTAATAGCTCTAAAATGACATCATTGGCTTTAAATATATGTAAATTTTCAACCTCGGGAACCCCTGTAACAAACACCCCATTAGGTCCTACCGGGTTGTCTAAAGGCAACTGATATTGTTTACCAACTTGAAAATCATCTGGACCATGCGCAGGTGCTGTATGCACAATGCCGGTGCCATTTTCTAGTGTCACATGCCCACCCAAAATGACAGGAACTTGGCGATGTTGAAAAGGATGCTGACAGTGAATACTCTCTAGCTTCGCACCTTTGACCGCAGTATATTGTTGCACAATTGTACTCTCGGTGCGCTTAGCAAATGCTTCGAGTAACTCTGTGGCCACAACCACCGCCATTTTCCCTAAATTGGGGTGAATGATTTCTGCCAGTGCATACTCAATGTCTGGATGTAAACATAATGCTTGATTAGCGGGCAATGTCCAAGGTGTTGTTGTCCAAATCACAAAACCAATACGATGCAAATACTGTTGCAGCGCTACCTGCTGTTGTGAATTGACTTGAAATGCTTCTAATAAAGCAGCTGAATTGCCTGTTGGAAAAAAAACATCGATTGAAGGTGAGGTTTTATTTTGGTATTCCACCTCTGCTTCAGCCAAAGCAGAGCCACAGTCTAAACACCAATGAACCGGCTTAAACCCTTTTTGCACATGACCTTGTTTGACAATGTTTAGAAACTCTCTTTGAGTATTGGCTTCATACTGTGTATGCATGGTGAGATAAGGATTTTTCCAATCTGCAAACACACCAAGCCGCTTAAAATTATTTCTTTGGCCATCTACTTGTGATTGTGCAAATTCCCGGCATGACTTTCTGAAGTCAGAGGCGCTGATCTTAGCACCCACTTTGCCTTTTTTCTGCTCTACTTTTAACTCAATCGGCAAACCATGACAGTCCCAGCCAGGCACAAAGGGCGCATCATAGCCACTTAATGTTTTTGATTTGATAATAAAATCTTTTAAAATTTTATTGACTGCATGCCCAATGTGAATATCACCATTGGCATAAGGAGGGCCATCTATCAAAATGAATTTTTCAGCACCCCGTCGTGCTGAACGAATACTTTCATACAGTTTTGCCTCCTCCCATTGCGCAAGGAAAGCGGGTTCGCGCTGTGCCAAATTGGCTTTCATCGGAAACTCTGTATGAGGTAGATTTAATGTGTCTTTATACTCTTTTTCGCTCATATTTTTACCAATTTACTTCTAATTGTGAGGATATCTGAATGAATTTGTTTTTTTAAGGCTGTTAAATCAGGAAATCTTTGCTCATCACGTATTTTACATAAGGGCTCTACTACCAACGACTGATGATACAGATCAGCTTGCAAGTCCAATAGATGGACTTCGATCAACCTTGTCACACCATGGAGCGTAGGTCTAGTCCCTACATTCATGGCCGCCCAATGCCAGGTAGGATCTTGTGCCATCTGTACTCGCGCTGCGTACACGCCAGATAAAGGATAATCCAGCGGATGTTTAATCGTCAGATTCGCCGTTGGGAAGCCTAACTGCCTACCCATCTTGAAACCTGCTGCGACTTTACCAGCAATTTGAAAGGAGCGACCACACAAGTCATGATACTGTTGAAATTTTCCTTGTTGCAATAATTCTCGCAACCGAGAGCTGCCAATTTTCTCGCCTTGATATTGTACCGCTTTCAATACTTGTAGCTGAAAATCATATTTCTGTGCGGCCTGTTGCAGACAAGAGACATCACCCTGCCTAGCTGCGCCAAACCGAAAATCTTCGCCTACAATCACTGCAGACACATTCAGTCGCTTTAACAACACCTCCGAGATAAAAGCGTCTGCTGATAAAGTTGCAAGCGCTTGCTCAAAAGGCAAACAGCATAAAAAATTTAAAGGCGAGTTTTTAAAATAACGCACTTTATCTCGCAAAGGCATGATGCGATAAATGTCCCGCTGAAAAAACTCATGGGGAAGTGGCTCGAAGGTCAGTAATAGAGAAGGCACTTTTTTAGCTGCTGCTGTTTCATAAAGGGCAGACAAAAGTGCTTGATGCCCCAAATGCATGCCATCAAAATTCCCAATAGCAACCGCCGGCCTCAGCGCGCCCCACTCGAAGTTACTTATCCTTCTCACTAACCTCATGAACTACCTTTTACAACCACCAGCGCACAAACCAATTAGGAAAGAGCACATTATACCTGTTGTGTTTCAAGATGCGAAATGGCCTTTTAGTACAAGCTCTCAGCTAGTTGGGTACATTTTGGCGCCGAATCAAATGCCCCATCCCTAACATATACAAAACACCTAAATAAACCGCTGCCGCCAAGCCAATCAATCCTGTCAAACAGCTGAGCCGAGCGACAGCAGACCAAGCTAACCAACGCTCGATATCAGGTGTAATGCATGATAAAAGCAATAACATGGCGCCAGTTGCTATCATTAGCTTCAATAAAAACTTCCAAAAAAATGTGGGTAAACGATATTGCTGACGTCTAATCAATGTGACAAGCAATAAGCTTGCATTTGTAAAGGCGGATAGTGTGGAAGCCAGTGCTAATCCTTGATGCTTTAAAGGCCCAATCAGCACCAAACTACCAAGGACATTCACCAATAAAGCAATACACGCGACTTTCACCGGATATTTTGTATCATGCATGGCGTAATAAGCAGATACAAATAATTTGGTTGCCAAATACGCCAATAAAGCGATGGCCAATGCGTTAAGCGCGAGTTGAGTACTGAAGACATCTGCTGGGGAAAAAGCTCCATATTGAAAAAGCGCAATCAAGATTGGCGCGGATAAATAATATAATCCTAATGAAGCGGGCAGCCCTACCATCAAAACAGATTGAAAACCCCAGTCTAGCGCATGATGAAACGCAGCATAATCTTTTTGCGCATATTGCTTAGCCAAATAAGGCAATGTGACCGTCGTAATGGCAATACCCAGGACCCCCATAGGAAACTCCATCATACGCTCTGCATAATAGAGCCAGGTGATGCTGCCAGTAGGTAAAAATGACGCAAATATCGCATCGATTAGCATATTAATCTGAATCACCGATGCACCCAACACAGCGGGCCCCATGAGCTTGAGCACTTGGCGAACCTTAGGATCATGCCAGTTCGGTATTGGTAAAGGTAGTTTATCCAAACGATGCAACGAGGGGAGTAGAAAAAAGAATTGTAATGCCCCGCCGATGATAGCGCCTATCGCAAGGCTTTGTACTGGAATTTCTAAACGAGTTGCTAAAAAAAGCATGGAACCAATCATGGCCAGATTCAGTAAAACGGGTGTAAACGCGGGAACAGCAAACCGATTATGTACGTTTAAGATCCCACTATAAAATGCCGCCATAGAAATAAAAGCAATGTACGGAAAGGTAATGCGTAACAACTCAATGGCTGTGGAAAATCGCGCATCTGCTTGGAAGCCAGGGGCAAAGAGGCGGATGATCCATGGTGCGCCTAACAGACCTAATAAAACCACCACAATCAGTATGCTTAATAAACACCCACCCACGTGACTAATGAAACGTTTCTCAGATTCTGGGGAGTGCTCTCCATGGACCTGAGCAAGCACAGGCACAAACGCTTGTGAGAAGGCGCCCTCAGCAAATAAGCGCCGCATTAAATTCGGGATTTTAAAAGCAATTAAAAACGCATCATAGGCACCACTGGCACCAAACAGAGAGGCTGCCAGCATGTCGCGCACAAATCCTAAAATCCTCGACAAAAATGTTAATAAGCTAACAACTGCCGTTGTTTTCCATAATTTTCCCCACATGGTTTGAGCTACCTATTAAATTGAAAAACTTTGTGTCTAAGACTACCTGAACCTCGTTGACAAATGCAAAGAAACCAGGCACTATTACCCTCTTGATTTAGCGTACTAAAATTGGAGGAAATACCCTTGGCTAACACTAAGCAAGCTACTAAGCGCGCCCGTCAAGCAGAAAAAAGACGCCAAAATAATCGTTGGCAGAAAACTCGTGCACTTACTCATATTAAACACGTCCTTGAAGCGATTGAAAAGGGTGATAAAGAGTTGGCCACTACTGCCTATCGAGCAGCTTCATCCATCCTTGATCGTTTGGCTCAAAAAGGCATTATTCACAAAAATAAAGCAGCCAGACATAAGAGCCGTTTGAATGGCCACGTAAAGGCAATGACTGTTCCTGCCTAATCCTACGCTCTCACGCCGACCTATATTTTTTCTCAGCCTGCGGTATTTGTACGCAGGCGGGAATTCCAAACCAACCAAATATCAACTGAAAAATACTAGCCAGGCAAAATAGACCATCAACACGTTAATTATTATCACTATTATTTTCTGAGCACTGATCTGATTGCTGCGCCTCATCTTCCGCTGCTTTTTCTTGCTCTGCTTTCAGATTTTTAGCCACAGCCTCACATAAAGCATCCACTAAATCTTGAGTTCCTGCTTTAGTCAAAGCAGACAGGAAAAAATAGCGTCCTGTCCATTGCAGTCTATTCAAGATATCTTGGCAGTGATTTTCGATTTGATCAGGGGCAATATAATCTATCTTATTCAATACGACCCAACGCTCTTTTTCTGCCAATGCGGTATCGTATTTTTCAAGCTCTCTTACAATACACTGTGCATTGCTAACAGGATCGCTGCCATCAATCGGCATGACGTCAATGACATGCAACAACAGTTTGACCCGCGACAAATGTCGTAAAAATTTGTCTCCTAGACCATGCCCCTCAGATGCGCCCTCAATCAAACCTGGAATGTCTGCAACCACAACGCCGGTAATGCCATCTTTAGTCACAACACCCAAATGTGGATGCAACGTGGTAAAGGGGTAATCAGCGACTTTAGGAGTTGCTTTAGAAATAGCGCGTATTAATGTGGACTTACCGGCATTTGGTAGCCCCAAGAGCCCTACATCTGCTAACACTTGTAACTCGAGCAACAGTTGGCGTGCTTCACCAGCCGTTCCTCTTGTAAATTTTCGGGGCGCTCTATTTACGGAAGATTTAAAATGCACATTACCCAAACCACGATCACCACCTTGTGCCACAATGATTTTTTGTCCTGGTTGAGTAATATCTCCGATGATTTCATCTGTTTCTAAATCTTTGACCACAGTGCCAATTGGCACCTCAATAATACAATCGCTACCAGCATGGCCTGTCTGCTGTTTACCACGACCATTTTCACCATTTTTCGCATGAAATTTACGTTGATAACGAAAAGCCACTAATGTGTTGAGGTTATGTGTACCCACTAGGTAGACATCGCCACCCTTACCACCATCTCCCCCATTAGGCCCGCCGAAAGGAATATACTTCTCTCGACGAAAGCTAGCAGAGCCATCTCCACCCTTACCTGCATGGACCCATATTGTTGCTTCATCTACGAATTTCACGTTATTACCATCCAGAACAGATAAAAAAACCCCAATGAGGGGTTTTTATAAGATTTATGCAAAGCATGAGCAGCGCTCAGTTTAACCGCACCACCTACGCAGCAGGCACTTAAACTTTATACAAGCTCGATTTCAACTGGTTGTATAGAAACAATGCGACGATTTTTCTCGCCACCTTTGCTGAAACAAACCAAGCCTGTTGCTTTAGCGAATAATGTGTCATCACCACCACGACCAACAAAACAGCCTGGGTGGAATTTTGTGCCCCGTTGGCGAACGATAATCGTTCCAGCAGTCACAAGTTGACCACCATAACGTTTAATACCTAAATACTTTGGGTTAGAGGTGCGGCCGTTTCTGGTACTACCGCCTGCTTTTTTGTGTGCCATGATTCACCTACTCGATTCGAAAAATAATTGATTAAGCGGCTTTAATATCAACAACTTTAATCGCAGTATAGTCTTGGCGATGGCCTTGCTTACGACGATAGTTTTTACGACGCTTAAATTTAATAATGGTGATTTTTTCGCCGCGTCCTTGAGAAACCACTTCCACAACGACTTGTGCGCCTTTTACAAAAGGTTCGCCAACTTTAACGGAATCGCCTTCGCCGACCAACAAAATTTGATCGAAAGAAAGCGTATCTCCCATTTCAGCAGCTAGCTTCTCAACTCTAATCACATCACCTTTTTGGATGCGATGTTGTTTGCCACCGCTTTCGAAAACCGCATACATAACATGCTCCATTTGAACAACTAACTTAAAAAGTTAAATAAATAGCCCGCAACTAAGAGGTGCAATTTTACGTCAAGGACCGGCAAAGCGCAAGCACCTTAACCAAGTTCAGAGAAATCCTGGTATTTTTAGTTTTCAACCCCATATAGTAAGGTTTCTGGGCAACCGGCCGAGCACAAGCCCTCGGTTTAGGTTCTTGAGCTTTCTTTAAATTAACCGTATAGTGCTGCTGTTATCTATTTCCCAAACGATGGCGCTTCATGGATTTACAATCAATTCAGCAGTTATTAGCCTCTCCTTTAGCAGAAATTGAAAGCTTGCTCATGCAATCCTTTCATACCAAAGCCGGACTCATCAATGAGTTAACTGCTTATACAGTTCATAGTGGCGGCAAGCGCCTACGCCCAATACTTAGCTTACTAACCAGTTATTCGTGTGGTTATCACGGTCCTAATGCTATCACGTTGGCTGCCATTATCGAGTATATACACACGGCGACTTTACTACATGATGATGTGGTGGATGGTTCCGAGCAGCGACGCGCTAAACCCACCGCAAACTGCATCTGGAGCAACCCAGCCAGTGTCTTGGTCGGTGACTTTCTCTATTCACGCGCTTTTCAAATGATGGTCTCCGTGAACGATATGCGCATATTAGATGTCATGGCTAATACAACCAATAAAATTGCTGAGGGTGAAATTCTACAACTGATGAATCGTCATAACCCTCATCTCGGTTTACATGACTACTTGGAAATCATTCACGCCAAAACAGCAAAACTGTTTGAGGCGGCAACCATGCTAGGCGCTATATTAGCCAATCAACCTCAGCCTCTGGTCGCACAATGGGGCCGATTCGGCCTACATTTAGGCGTCGCATTTCAAATGATTGATGATTTGCTCGACTATGTTGCACCTGAGGACGTGTTGGGCAAAAATTTAGGGGATGACTTAGCCGAAGGAAAGATGACTTTACCTTTAATCTTCTTACTTGAAAACGGAACTCCTGCGCAACAACAGTTGGTCACCAAGGCTATTTCTCAAGGAAAAACAGATGCCTTACCGCCACTGATCGATGCCATAAAGACCTCTGGTGCATTGGAATATGCTCGCCAATTAGCAGATAAAGAAATTCAACTCGCCAAAGCAGCTCTACCAGATCTGCCTGACTCGCCTTATTTTCAAGCACTACAGGCTTTATGCCAATTAACTATCAATCGGCAATACTAACTGTTTGATTGCAGTGACTGTGTCTGAAAAAACGTTTTCATCATTCGTCGCAACAGTAACATGCCCTACTTTACGATTAGGCTGTACCGATTTGCCATACCAATGTAAATGCGCAGCAGGAAACTGCAGGATTTGTTGGGGATCAACAGACTGCCCCACAATGTTTATCATGGCAACATGCGTATAACGTAAAGTGGGTGTATGTATCGGTAAGCCTACTAAGGCCCGCACATGCTGCTCAAATTGATTATAATCGAATCCCTCTATGGTGAGATGTCCTGAATTATGCACGCGAGGCGCCAACTCATTGACTAACAACACGCCCTGAGGATCAACAAAGAACTCTATGGTCAACACCCCAGTATAATCAAAATAATCAAGCAGTCGATGAGCAATACGTTCTGCCTGCGGTTGTAATGCGGCGAGCCACTGGGAGTCCATGACTCGAGAGCAGTATAAAATACCTGACTGATGTTCATTTTGCATGAGTGGATAAAAAACGACTTTTCCTAAGCGATCACGAACGGCAATCAAAGAGCATTCAAATTGAAAATTTACTTTTTTCTCAGCAATCAAAGCTTGGCCCTCTAATGCTGCCCAAGCTGCTCTGATTTTAGCGGAGTCTGCAATACGTCGCTGACCTTTGCCATCGTAGCCTAAGGCCACTGTTTTAACGATAATTTCGCCCGAGAGTGTTTTAAATGCTGTTTGCAGATCAGTTTCTGTGTGTATTTCGAAAAAAGGTGCAACTGGAATCTGCAATTGCTGACAGAGTCTTTTTTCAGCAAGGCGATTTTGGCATACTGCCAATGCTTTGGCGCTTGGGATAACTGCTTTTTTATGCGCAATTCGCTCCACCAATGCATGGGGCACATTTTCGGTTTCAAAGGTGACTACCTCTACTGCTTCCAAAAAGGTATCTAGCGCTTTGTCCCCTGTGGCAACTGGAGAGTCATATGGGGGAATCACACAAAAATACGCTTCAGTACGCATATCCCAAAATCGGAAATCTACGCCTAATGCTAGTCCATGAATGGCTAACATTCGCCCTAGCTGACCATAACCCATCACGCCAATCGTTGTCATTTTTTCTCTACTTGAGGATTAGGATGATCCAAGACCGCCTTCGTTTGCTCTTGCCGGAATGCATCTAATCGCTCGAATAAAGCTTCATTACTTAACGAAAGAATTTGAGTCGCTAATAAAGCAGCATTTTTAGCACCAGCTATCCCGATGGCTAAGGTGGCCACAGGCACGCCGGCAGGCATCTGTACAATAGACAGCAATGAATCTAGCCCATTTAAATGCTGACTGGGAACAGGTACACCCAAGACAGGTAGAAGCGTTTTAGCTGCTATCATACCTGGCAAATGTGCAGCGCCCCCTGCTCCGGCAATAATCACTTGAATACCTCGGCCCGCAGCGGACTCTGCATAATGAAATAATTTATCGGGGGTGCGATGCGCAGAGACGACCTCAGCCTCGTAAGGTACATTTAGTTCCTCTAAAATTTGCGCGGCATGTTGCAAAGTAGACCAATCACTTTGTGAACCCATCACGATACCAACTTGAACCACCCTTGCCCCCTACTCTCTTACTAAAAGAGAAATCATATACCCTTCCCGAGCAACCGACAACTCCTCGTAAGCATTCGTGCTAGTAAGTCGCAGAATAGTGACAATTACCCTAATAAATAGCGCCCTCTTTTTCCTGCCAGGTCTTAAAAAGACCCTCACATTGTACTGGGCAATAGCCAGTTTGGATTTTGATCATTTTCTTAGTATCTGGCAAAGCAAGTTGCTCATAAAACAAAGCATCATCAAATCCATACTGTGCAGCCACTTGACGGCTAACCCCCACCACCACAGTAGGAATGCGCGCCCATAAAATAGCAGCGAGGCACATCGGGCAGGGCTCTGCAGTGGTATAGAGCGTGCACGCTGAAAGAACATGGTTACCTAATACTTTTGATGCTTTTCGGATAGCATTCATTTCTGCATGACACGTCGGATCGCGATCTTTCAGGACTGTATTGTGCCCTGTTGCTATGACTTTAGCGTCCATCACAATAGCAGCACCAAAGGGCCCGCCTTCTCCTTTAATAATTCCTTCTTGAGCTGATTCAACAGCTGCTAGCATGGCATGCTCTAGCATTCCTTGGCCCCCTTCATTTCAATCCTTGGCTTGTTATAACATCACATCCGCAATGAACGAATTACTTGGTGGCTCACTTGTGCCAGGCTCAGTTTTAGCTTCTGCTTTTTTATCGATTGCTTTGACAGAGAAGAAAGTTACATATAAGAGTGGATTGCCTTTGAGTATGGGATTAAAGCGATAAAATAAACTTGCAGAAAAAACTAAAGCATCACCCGATCTAACTTGATAAGTGGCATTGTTAAATTGTGGAAAGACCACTTGTCCACCTTCAAGACGCTCTCGACTCAGGTGGCAGAGCATGACAAAATCTCGTTCTGACTCACTGTCTGCGCGTTCAAAATGCACTTTATCTGGTACTGGCCAGTGTGTTTTTGATATCAAGCGTGCACGCTCCATGATTAATTCGCCCTTAGTGCCAAACACTTTATACAACATAGGAGGAATACGCTGTATAATTTTTCTTTTCACTGCCTCATACAAAGTTAATTCGTAATTTTCGGGTAAATTTGTAGTTTTATTGGACTGCGTTGCATGGTACAGCTGAGACAAGTTATCGCACAATGGCATCTCAAAAAGCTTAGGTATAATTAAGGCAGGCGCTTGATTTTGAATGTCTTGTGTAGGCACTGGTGAAAACAACCCTGGCAAAACAGTCACTAAAGACTCTATGTGTGCATTGGCATCAGAAGGTTCGTCTGACCAGTGGATTCTCGCGTAAGCGTCTATCACATAGGAGATGCGTTTGATTTCCAATTCATCCACACCCCCCATATTTTGCCAGTGTGCATTTCCGATATTTCTTGCAATCACACATTCTTTATCTAGAAAAATCTGAAAAGGAAATGCATGTTTAAAATCTTCCTTGTTAAAGGTAAGAGGATGAGGGCAAATGGCAATCACTTCAAACCCTAATTGCTTAATTTTTTCATAGTGCTTTGCATACACTTGCAGCAATCGCTGACATTTCTCATTATGAATATCTAAAAAATAAAACAATATCAGTGGTTTTTTGGAGACAAAATCCAATAAGTGTAGTTTCTTATCTTCGAGTGTATAAAAAGACATTCTTAAGGAAAGTACATCCCCTACGGAGACATCACGAATTTTCTTATCTGCTGCATTCTGATCCATGTTAAATCATTCCTTTATAACTCGAGGGTTTGTACTATATCAGCACCCAGCAACAGTTACTTTTTTAAGTCTCTCTTGCTGGGCTTTGCATCCACTATAAAACTCCAAACTCAAATCGTTATATGATTTTCCAGTCAATTTGGGAGAAATTTTTTGACTTTAAATAAAAGTTCACACGAGAAAATGGCCGAGATCCAAAAAAACCCTTATTTGCAGAAAATGGCGAAGGGTGGGGAGACGCTAAAACAAAATGTTTCTTGGGATCAATGAATTGGCCTTTCTTTTGTGCATAAGCACCCCAGAGAATAAATGCCACTGAGGTTTTTTTCGTATTTAGAATCTCAATCATTTTGTCAGTAAACTGTTCCCAGCCTTTACCTTGATGAGACGCTGGTTGACCTTGTTCTACTGTCAGGACACTATTGAGTAACAATACGCCTTGCTCTGCCCAGCTATCTAAGCATCCATGTGTAGGGGGTTCAATGCCCAAGTCTGAGCGCAACTCTTTATAAATATTCATCAAAGAGGGTGGGATTTTCGTATGTTGGTGAACTGAAAAGCTCAGCCCATTGGCTTGGTTAGGTCCATGATAAGGATCTTGACCTAAGATCACTACCTTGACTCGATCCAAAGGTGTTTCGTGAAAAGCACGAAACATATCTTTGGAATGCGGATAAATAATTTTTTTATTTTCCTTTTCTTCCTGCAAAAATTTCCGTAACTGCTGCATATAAGGCTGAGCAAACTCATGTTGTAAATGGGGATTCCAATCAGTACTAAGCACAGTGGTCATACAATTACTTAACTAAATTTTAATTGATTGTCAAAAAGTCTCGGCGTAACTTCAAAGACTACCATATAGGGTCTATCGTGGGTAGGGGCTAGTTTAAATGCATGGAGCACATACGGATTTTTTATTTCTTGCTCTAATGCTCCCAACATCTCTGTTTCTGTTGCATACTGCCGGATGATGCAATTACTCTGCGTTAATCTTTTTTTATGTGCCTGATCTATCTGTAAATCAACCATTTGGCGCAATTGCTCAAAAGTTTGAGCACAGGCAAAATGATCGTATGCTTGCTGCTCTTCGTCTGTCCACGCATAATGTAAGGTGGCAACAGGTACCTCTACAGCAATGCTTAATGCTTTTTCTGAATCAGGAAAATATTTATATTCAAAATTATAGAAAAGGCCTAATAGCCTTTTCATATGCGATTCCATGGTGGGTAATTCAACATGCCGAGGTTTATGATGATACAGCTCACTGGCACTTTCATCTAATAATCGAATATGTAAGCGCTCGCTTTCTGGAATATGTGAAAAATTTTTTGCACAATCACTGAACCCCCCATCCACTGCTCTAGTACCTGATATCATCTCAACCGGAGGATAAACACCTGGAATACTGGTAGACGCTTGAAATGCCAAGGATATTTTTTCGTTTGGCGTGGTAGTATAAGAATATACTTTTGTATTAGGCTGCTCTGCGACAGTAGCATGTAACTCTAAATCCACGCCTGTTTTTGCATAAAGATCTGCAAAAGTCGGATCTTTTTTTATTTTTTCATCCTGCAGATAGTCTGCCTGATCTTCTAATTCTTGCCAATCAGGAAATTTAGCAATCATTAATTTTCTAACATACTCTCGAATACCGCTAGAATCATAATATGCCCAGTCAAATGATTTTTGAAAACGCTGTCCAAACCAACCTGGCAATAAAGCCCCAAGCACTCGTATAAAAAATCGTAGTGTTCTTTTAAGCGTGCGAGTTTTGAAAGTTTCAAAAGGTAATCGTTTTAAATGAGATAGTAAATCTTTTTTTTCTGTCACTTTGAGTGCTACAGCCAACGCCATAAAACAACCTGCCGAAATGCCCACAACTCGCTCTGGTGTTTTATTGAGGCCATATGCTTGCAGTAACTCGAAGACAGCAGGTAGCACACGCCCCTTGCCGCCTCCTCCATGAAAAACAAGCGTCCTTTTTTCTTTCAAAAGATTTCTAGCAATACCTACTTTATCTGCGTTAAAATTATCTGCTGGATTAAAAGAGATTGGATTTTGAGTTTGAGGTTCAGGTAATAGAAAAGAGACTTTCTTTTGATTCAAAGCACCAGAGGACGTCAAAGGCTCTTTATATTTAGTTGCTGACATGATATGGTCTACCTGAACTATTAAGTTATAACCTAACGTAAGTATTTTTTCTGATGTCTACTTATCAGTTCCCTCCTTCACCCAACTCTGAGCAAGAGCTACTTGAGCGGGCTTATGCGTTAGCTGGAAAACAATTAAGCGAGTTTCAGCAATCCTGTAGTCTAGTTATTTCTAATAATAGCTATGCAAAAGGAAAAATTGGCCAGCTCATTGAGTTATTGCTTGGTGCCAATAACAATGCTACTCCTCAGCCAGATTTTCAGACACTCCATATCGAACTAAAAACAATCCCAGTTGATAATCTGGGAAGGCCAAATGAATCCACTTATTTGTGCCACGCACAAATGCCGCCTACGATCTTAAAGTGGCGAGAGTCTTTGGTCTATAAAAAATCTCAGCGTATTTTATGGATCCCTATTATTGGCTCCGCTAAGTCCCCCTTACTCTCCCGTACCATAGGTCAACCCTTACTGTGGGTACAACCACCCTATATTGAGGCGATCCTCAGGAGGGACTGGGAGGAGCTTACTATGCTGATGCTCACTGGACAGCATGATATGTTGAGCGCTAATTTAGGTCAATACCTACAAGTACGACCCAAGGCAGCAAACAGTAAAGTAACCACCTTAGTCTCCCTGACAAATGGGGAGACTCTCCCTATTGTCCCAAAAGGCTTCTATCTTCGAAGAAAACTGACAGAAGCTATCTTATCAACATATTATATATAAGCATCACGAGGCATTTTCAAGAAACATCCGCTGAATTCTCGCTCGCGCAGAATCAGGATCAGGTGCCACTTGGATACTTTCTAAATACTGTATGTACTCATTAGGCAAACCATGTTGTTTAGCAGCTAACAATACAATATCACGATACCATTCAAAGGGAAGCAATCTATCATTGATATCCCCTTCATCTGCTAAGTATGCAGTGACTTTAATTGATTCGTCCTCAAGCTGCACAGTCAAGGTTTCTGAATGATACCCAAAACCTAGTCCCTCTGCTCGCTCAATATCCCCTTTATAACTGTCACCAAACTCATAGACGACCCCATAGACCATATCTTTAGGATTGCCTGTTTTAACAAGATTGGTATTACCAGAGTTATCTTTATGCCCTCTTTTATTAAAGCGCATCTGATAACCCTGTAGTCGAGCCACCCCTCTGTATTGTGGAAAGGTGACAAGCGACATGATTTTAGCCCCCAGCATGTTCATACCGTAAGCAAAAAATTTCATTGATCTTCTCCCAATTCACTTATTAATTTTCGTTGTCGTAGGGAGCATTATGAATACCCCATCCCCTAAAATTAGCATCGGAAATGCGCTTATGCCAATGCACGTTCTTTTCATGACCTACTTTCATAGTGTTGCAAGAGGTCTATTCAACTAATAACTTCTTGCCATACTTCTCTTGATAATTTTGCGCTAATACTAACGCTTTTTCTTGCTCATACGCTGGCATGCGAGCAATGATCTTCTGCAAAGGATGACCGGTGCTATTAATATGCTGAGCAGTAGACAAACTCCACCAAGCATAGGCGTTCACATCATTTTGTGATACACCTACTCCCTGATAATACATTTCAGCAATTTGATATTGCGCTGGTGTCACTCCAGACTTGGCAGCCTTCTCAAACCAAGTAAAAGCGGTTTGCATGTCGTGCTCTACACCTTGTCCGTTATAATATAAAAGCCCTAAATTATATTCCGCTTCTGGAGATCCTTGGAGCGCAGCTTTTTGATACCAGTCATGCGCTTGTCTATAATCTCTGGGAACATAAACACCTAAAGAATACCAGTCTCCCAAAGTGACTAAAGCTTTAGGATACTTTTGATTGGCTGCGGCCATTAACCATTCAAATGCGCGAGGTTCATCAACCGCAAACCCTACACCTTTGGCAAGATGCATTGCCACTTGATATTTTGCACGCGCGTTATCGCTGATATTATCGGCTCGATAAAACCAATCTACAGAGGTCTGTAGATTTTGATCGACGCCTAACCCTAAGCGATAGAATTCACTTAGCATGTATTGAGAATACGGGTCACCTAAATCAGCAGCACGCTGATAAAATTGTATAGCTCGAACCAAGCCCTCTTTGGTTAATGTAGGATCTTGAAAAATTGTATCTGCCAAACTGACGATCGCAGGTAAAATATTATTGGTTGCTGCTGTTTCATAGAGCACATTGGCTTTTGCTATGCTTTTTTCAACACCAAATCCCAAACGATACAATTCCCCTAACCGATAAGCGGCATATGGATAACCAGCATCTGTTGCTTTTTGATACCACTCTGCTGCTTTTGCAAAATCTTGAGGTTTATTTTCTTCGCCAAACTCGTATTGAGAGCCCATCTCAAATGCAGCCTGTCCTGAACCTTTGCTAATAGCCTCTTGCAATAATTCCTCTGCTAATAATGGATCGCTGCTTGCATTAGAAGTGCCATAACGTAATAATTGTCCTACTTCTGCAATGGCATCGACATAACCAGCTTTTGCTGCTTGTTGAAATAGAGTCAATGCTTTATTCAGATCTTTACCGCCCCCCACACCACTGGCATATAATTTAGCAGCAAAATATTTTCCTTCTGCTAAACCTAAATTACCTGCTAGTTCAAACCAATGCAGTGCCCACTGATAATCTTCTTCATTGCGAGCAGAGGCGATGTACGCTTTCCCAAGCTTCAACATGGCTTGAGGATTTTCCTGTTTGGCAGCTAAATCATACCAACGCTTGGCTTTAAACCAATTTTGCTCGACACCGTTACCTTGCGCATACAAATCAGCCAGTGCAATCTGTGCTTCATCCACACCACTTGCTGCTGCCATTCTCAGCCATGCTGCACCTGCTTTTAAATCTTTTTCAACACCATACCCTTGAACCAAGAGTTGTCCATAACGAAATTGAGCGGGTGCATACCCTGAATTGGCTGATTTTTCTAATAAAGTCAGCGCATTTTCCATGTCACCAGCTTGCTGCCGCTGCAAATACAGCTCCCCTAATTCATACTGTCCTGCTGGTGTTTGCAGTTTCTCTGAAATCTTTTCTATGCCTAATGTTTGCTCAAAAGCGGTTTCCTCAGGTAATGGTTTTGTCTTGAGGAGGTGACAACCTGAAACCAATGTAATTGCTAATAAAGCAATGAGTATACGCATATCAAAATTCCTATGAAACACTAAAACTCATACCGATAACCCACATACAAACCTTTTGCTGTGTAGTCTTTACTTTTTAATTTTGTATTATCAATAGGGCCAATAGTGACATCCCCTAGATCCAATACTTGATAACCAAAATCCAAATACCCACTTAAAGGTTTAATACGTAATTTAATGCCCGCTGCATATTTAA
>JAHFQF010000169.1 GCA_023266435.1 Legionellales bacterium
ATCCCGTCCCCAATCAGTTTTAATGGTGCAAAGGAGAAGCTCAATCGGTATAAAGGGGAGCCTGAGATAGGATTTGACCGTATCGGCCTGTTCGTCGTCGTTGACTATGATTTTTGCATAGTCATTTTGGTTTTTGTCTTTGCCTGTGAGTTCTGGAATGTTGTAGTACATAGTGTCAGATTTAATTAATTTAATGTTTAGAAGTCTGGTAGTTCTATTTCGTTTTGAACTAGTGGTGGGGCAATGCCACGCAAGCGCTTGCACTCTTCGGAGCAGAACCACATGAACTTTGGTTTGAGCTTGATCATTTTTTCTGGCTGGCCAGGGTGGTGTGCACCTGTTTCAGTCATCTCACAAATACCTAACGCTTTGAGGGTTTCCATTTCTTTGAGAGCTGTTGGCTTTGCGCAGGCAAGTTGTTTTTCAACCTCAGTTGTTATTGCTGTTCCGCCAGCGTCGATTAACGTACGGAAGAGCTTTGCACGTTGTGTAGGTGCGCTATCTATAGCGATTTCGATGACATAGCGTAGGTCGTTCAATTCAAGTCGCTTGCGTCCGCATAGGAGCGCGTGACCTCGGCAGTGATTGTAGAACAGCTGACTAATACGGTCTGGCTTTTCAATGATTGGTGGGCGATAGTCATATTCACGAACACCATCTGAGTTTGGTTTTTCTTGCCACACGCTTATGACGCCACGTAGGCGTGCAAGGAGCGATGCGCAGCGAGTAAGGTGTGTGATGCATTCTTTGTTATCACCTGCACGGTCCCACTCCACACCCTCGGAGTGCTGCTTCCAAAGGGTGTAGAGTAAATTTTTTGTAGCATGACGACATTCGGTTTCTTTTTCTTTATACGTCGCATCCATGAGCTGTTTTGCGAGCTCAAACTCGCTTTTGTCACGAGTGTTCATGCGCAGGAAGAATAAACGAGAGCCGAGGCTGCCCATCATTTTCCAAATACGTGAGGGAATGGGAGTGGATGCTGCAAGCACCATGAACAACCAACAACCAGTGTACTGGCGTTGTCCGTGTATACCTGTGTCCGTTTTCAGGCCTTCCCCATCAAGTATCCGAGTAAGAATACCCAAGCACTCAGCAAGATCATCGTCCCGTTTGGAAAAGATAGTAGCCAAGTCGCGAATAAGAAACAGCTTATACCGAATGCGAGGAAGTAGATCGAGATCAGCAAGCTTTTCCCGACTAACATTAGTCGCATTCGTAACGAAGGACGCTGGGGTGAATTTGTCTGTTGCATATGATAATTCAGGTAAGTTATCGAAGAAGTTAAGAGTAATTGTTTTGCCTGATGAGGGTACATCAACAAGCACGAGTGCGAACGGGTTTGTAATGTCTTTGATGAGCAGCTGTGTGATCGCTGCTGCACCTGCTTCGGCGGCGAACGAGCAGTCGGGAAAGTTACGATTGATCGTTTCACGCCATTCAGTGACCGATACTTCTTTGCTGGCTCGATTGATTGCAGCAATGCGCAAGCCTGAACTGCTGGGATCTACAGTCCGTGCAAGGCTCAAGAATACTTCTTTGGTGCCACCTGCCTTAAAGTAGTCCGTTACATCTTTTATTGGCGCTGTACCGTCAGGAGCGAGTTGTGGAAGTGAAATGGTGCTCACTTGCGAGCAATCCATATCGAGGAGTGCTTGCACAAGATTTTTTGCGCCCTCATTGCCAGCATCGTCGTTATCAAAACAGACAATGATATGGTCGGCAGCGGCTAGCGCTTTGACCCATTCAGGCTTGAAGGTGCCTGCTCCTGCGGTAGATGTAACTGCTGGGATGCCTTGGGCTGTAAGCACTAAGCGGTCAAACTCGCCCTCACATACGATAACTTCGCGCGGCTTTTGTTTGAGCACGTCCCACCCGTAAAGGGTTGCATCCCCACCAGGGAAGACCATCATCTTTGGACCGTCTGCTGCGCCTAATGGGTCTTTACGAAGCTTCACGAACGAGAGCGCTTCGATGTCATCAAACACAGGGATGGTAATCCAGTTCGATCCGTAGATATTTGCCCAACCAAGTCGCTGTTGGTTGATAATAGTGTCAGGAATGCAGCGTGCATTCAGGTAGGCGCGGATATTTTCAGGCAATTGCTTGTGATACTGCTCTATTTCAGCAAGTGTAATTTTTTTCTTGCTCGTCCGTGTTAGCTTCTGAATTTTTTGAGGCTGCATGTGTGAATACAGTTCCTTGAGGTTATCGCCGAAATGTTTTGCAAGGGTGACAATGTTCCCTTTGCTGCTACATTTTTTGCAGTCGTACTGTCCTGTTTCGGTGTTGAAGTATAGATGGCGCTCATTGCGGCGACTATCTTCGTCGCATGCATTGAACACACAGTTGGTACTGATTTCATGTGGCGATCCTGTCTTCGAGAATTGGATGCCTTTTTTATCGAGGTAGTCGGTGATACTGATGTCAGTGTAATTGAACATAATATTAATGTTTGTTAGGTTCGTTTGCTTTATGCCATTCAAGCGCATCAATTTCCGCTTGGGTTACTGGCTGATAGACAAAACTGACGATGCGTAGAAGTGACATGCCACGTTCATGTGCCTCGGCCGATGTTAGGTCGTGACCAAAGCGTTCTTTGTAGATGCGCTTGAATTCGGTGATTTGCGCATTACTGGGTGCCATAGCGGCTTGAGTGCAGCTGGTTCTTAAGCATCTTTAGGTTGTCGTAGTATGTCCGAGTATCGAGGTCCAGTTGTTTGAGCCAGTATTTTTGGACTACATCGTTCAAGCTTGAATGCATTTTGAATGTGAACTCTGCTTTAGACGGATTATCACGGCTGATGCCTTGAAATTCGTAATTGAGAGTAATTAATGCACATGCAAGACCCAGGTCGTATGTGCAAAACAGCTCGTCCTGTGGAGTATACGTTTCTATATTTTTCATAAAAAATTATTTGAGTAATGTGTTCGGCTGGATATGATTGCGCAATCAAAAAAGCCATGCATGCAGCATAGCCTTTGTATGAATGGTTGACCCCCTGATCATTCTGGGGTCGCTGGGGTGAGGCTGGGGTTATGTTTCAGAAAGACCCATGATGTAGCCATCTTTTCCATCAGGAGCCTTGCATTTATGTATGATTTTATCAACAAGAGCGCTTTTCTTTCCAGCAAATTTTCTCACCTCACTGAGTTTAGTCTGGCAAAACGATCTGAAGTCTTTTGATTGTGCACCACCTCTTTTTGAGGCTGCATTACAAGCAGCGTATATTTTTTCGTAGCTCACTCCTTGCATGTCAAACATCTTGTTATAAAGTGACTGAATAAATGCAGCGGTTGGACCGCCTGCCGTAAGTGTGCATGCTAGTTCCTGTTGAACATACAGCTTACTGCCATCGAAATAGATTGGTTGACCACTAGAATTATTAGCAATTTCGTCTAGGTATGTGCTGCATACAGTTATCTGCCGCTGTGTAATTTTGGGACTGAATTGCTGCTCAAAATCCAAGATGTTTACAGTTTTTTTAATACCTCTCAGGTTATTTGCGTATGAAATATTTGTGGCAATTATGGCCGCGTGTGTGAAGGTGTGGGTATTTATGTGGTTTACCATTACTTCATTAAGTGGTGCGTATAAAAAATAAACCTGAATTGACGCCGTAGTCCCTGTATAGCTCCCTATACTCCATAACGGAAGATCGCTATCCACATGTGAAATCTTTTCTTTGAGTTTGAGTGATGCGGCAATTTTACCGAACAGTGTTTGCAGATCCAAGCGGTACAGCTCTAATTCAGAAGCGTCTATTTCAAACGTTGTTACGTTTTCGCTTTCGCATGAGCCAATAAATCCTTTACAGTTTGATGTAACAATTGCAAAATGCTTACCACATTCGGGGCACCAAATTTGTTGCGCATGTCCAGAAAAGACGAGTATTTTTTGAGCGACCAATCCATCTAATTCTTTAGCATCAGCGTGGCGTGTTAGCTCTGTTTTTCGTAGCGCATTTTTATCTATGCCGCTCAGTTCAATTAATCTACTGATCATACCTGTGGAGGGCGCGGATCAATTTTCCACATGCGTAATGCTTTTTTTATTGCCCCATGGTGTTCAATCTCCTGAAGGGTTGAAGTGCCTCTTGCACTTATGACGATAGGTACGTGTGCACGCGCTCTCTTAAACGCTGGTTGAAGAAACTTGAATGTGATTTTTGCTTCCGTGATTTCAAAAAATTCTGGGCTAAGTCGTCGCTCTGATAACTCTTTTATCATCGCATGATTTCCATGCTCGCCACGTATTCCAATGTCAATTGTGTACACCATGCCGCCGTGTTCGAGTGTAATTGAGGTTAGATACGCCTTTTCCAGTCCATCAGCAATATCAACATCTAAATCGTGAGGGTTTTTCAGAACCTGCATCTGAAACTTAATAATATCTTCTCTGGTAACCTCATGTTCTAAGAATAATTTTGTAAAAATGTTTGCCAAAGCGAGACGTAGTTTTTCTTTGCCCTTTACTTTGATGCCGAGACTGCCTTCATCAGGTTTGTATAAAAAGTACGCGCGAGTTACTGGCTTAAATATGTTATGACGTTTAAGCTTTTGCTTCTCATATGTCATTTCCTTTTGCGTATGGCCTTCGGGGTAGGCAACAATGCATAAATTACCTGCACGATTAATTATGTCTGCATCGCAAAGGCTACCTCGCCGCTGATTTTTATAGTAGTAATCACCAACCTGCTCGCTAAGCTCTTTCTTTTGGGCCGTACTTATTTTTTTTGTTACCCCTGGTTGAACTTGAAACCAAAGCCAACCAGTTGAAAAATCAATAATGTATTTATGATAAGCATCCTCGAAGGTTTTGTCGCAATATATAAAAAACCAGAGAATTTTATCGCATGTGGCTAAATCATCGAAATCTTTGGATAGCACGTCTCCATGAGCTGACGATTGTTCGATGAGAAGGGTCAGACCTTTTTCATTTGTTAATTCAAAAATGTTTTCAAACTCAGACTCAACCTCAATTTGGCTGTCTTTGTCTAATTTTTCAAACTTTGGTTCGAATTCTTTCA
>JAHFQF010000170.1 GCA_023266435.1 Legionellales bacterium
AAACTGTAATGAGAAATTTACTGCATCCATTCTTGTGTTATAATCATGACTATTATTCATGCTATGGCTGCGACCTACGGTATGATTAGAAACGCAGGCCAATTCAGCCTCTAATGGACCAATAAAAGTATGCACGAAGTCTAAGTAAAATCCATGCGACTGACGAATGATTTGACGAATTTTGCCATTAATGATCGTACCAAATACAATAGGGCTAACGCCGTCACGCAAGAAGTAGTCGTTTATCTGGCCAACTGCGTCGAAGGCCTTATCCTCGGTATCAACAAAGGGCAAAGTGATTTGTACAAATTCAATCTGTTCAAACTGGGTAATCAAGCTATGCCCCATGGTTTCCGCTGTGATGCCGGTGCGATCAGAAATGTAAATGACAGTTCTTTTTTTCATTGTGAGCGTGACCACTGTATGAATAGCATGTCTCCTCAGTGTGAGTGATGTATCTATGATTTGCAAGGATAACCCCATGAAATCAACACCCCAAACTAACCCAATGATTTATTTTTTTAATGAATTGAGATTGCATGATTTGCCTCAAGTAGGAGGGAAAAATGCCTCATTGGGAGAGATGATTTGTCACTTAACAGAGTTGGGTATTCAGGTACCAACTGGTTTTGCGACTAGCAGCGATGCATTTCATCTTTTTTTACAGACAAATCAGCTGACAGAAAACATAGAACACGCTTTAGCAAACTTTGATAGTGACGATCTCAATGCATTGGCTGAGGTAGGGAAAACCATTCGCACTTGGATTTTAAATGCCACGATGCCTCCCGTGCTTGTGGAAGCAATCACGCAGGCTTTCCAGAAAGTGTGGTCAAATACAGAGAACCTCTCTTTTGCGGTACGTTCTTCAGCCACCGCTGAAGACTTACCAGACGCGTCCTTTGCGGGGCAGCAAGAAACATTTTTAAACGTGACGGGCATTGAAAATATTATCCACGCTGTCAAGAAAGTCTATGCTTCTTTGTACCAAGATCGCGCGATTTCTTATCGAATTCATCAAGGATATACCACGCAATCCATTGGTATTTCAGCTGGTATTCAACAAATGGTGCGCAGCGACTGTGGTGTATCTGGGGTCATGTTTACATTGGATACAGAGTCTGGTTTTGAAGACGTCGTTTTTATCACAGCGGCTTATGGGTTAGGTGAGATGGTAGTTCAAGGGGCTGTGAATCCGGATGAGTACTGTGTTTATAAACCTGCACTGAAAGCCAACAAACAAGCGATCATAAGCAAACGCTTAGGATTAAAACAGCAACAAATGATTTATGCAGAGCCGGGTAGTGCAGCACTCGTGCAGACTATTACGGTCGATGCAGACAAGCGACAACGTTTTGCACTGACGGATACAGAGATTACACAACTTGCAAAACAGGCGCTCACCATTCAAATGCATTATGGCCGGCACATGGACATTGAGTGGGCTAAAGATGGCATGGATGGGCAATTGTATATTTTACAGGCGCGGCCAGAAACTGTAAAAAGCCAAGATAATGCAAATCAAATGGAGCGTTACCAATTAAAGTCTAGCGGTAACATTTTGGTCACAGGTCGTTCAATTGGTCAAAAAATCGGACAGGGGCCTGCAAAACTCATTACCTCTTTAAAGGAAATCGATCAGATTCAAGCAGGAGATGTGCTGGTTACTGATATGACGGATCCTGACTGGGAACCCATCATGAAAAAAGCATCTGCCATCGTGACCAATCGTGGTGGGCGTACGTGTCATGCTGCTATCATTGCGAGAGAGTTAGGTATTCCTGCTATAGTTGGATGTGTGGATGCCACGCAAAAAATCAAAACTGGTGAGTTGGTTACAGTCAGTTGTGCAGAGGGGGAGGTGGGCACCGTCTATCAAGGTGCGCTCTCTTTTGAGCGTAAGGTTATCCATTTAGATAAAATGCCTGAAATCCCTTTCAAAATCATGATGAATGTGGGCAACCCTGAGCGGGCTTTTGAGTGTCAGCGTTTACCGAATCAAGGAGTGGGCTTAGCACGCTTAGAGTTTATTATTTCTCAACACATCGGCATCCACCCACAGGCCTGTTTAGCACCCCACACTTTACCGCCCGCTGTGCAAGCAGAAATACAACATAAAACCGCAGCTTATGGGGATCCACGAGATTATTATGTGGACAAGTTATCTGAAGGAATTGCGACAATTGCTGCTGCTTTTGCACCTCATCGCGTGATTATTCGCTTGAGTGATTTTAAATCCAATGAATACGCAAATTTATTAGGTGGAGCACAATTTGAGCCTAAAGAAGAAAATCCCATGTTGGGTTTTAGAGGAGCCTCTCGGTATGTGTCCGCTTCATTTAAGGCGTCTTTTGCATTGGAGTGTGAGGCGGTGAAAAGGGTGCGAGAAGGCATGGGCCTGCAGAATGTTGAGATCATGATTCCATTTGTTAGGACCCCTGCCGAAGCCAAGGCAGTCATCTCTGTTTTAGAGGAATTTGGTCTTAAGCGTGGTAAAGAGGGTCTCAAGATACAGATGATGTGTGAATTACCCACGAATGCCTTATTGGCCGATGCCTATTTGGAATACTTTGATGGATTTTCAATTGGCTCAAATGATCTGACTCAGCTTACACTAGGTTTGGATAGAGACTCTGCTTTGGTGGCGTCACAGTTTGATGAAAGAGACTTGGCGGTTAAAGCATTATTGCAGCAAGCAATTACTGCTTGTAAAACGCGAGGTAAGTATATTGGGATCTGCGGTCAAGGGCCTTCTGATCATTTGGATTTTGCTAAATGGTTAATTGAGCAAGGCATTGATAGCGTTTCGCTCAATCCAGATACTGTGATTGCAACGTGGTTGTATTTGGCTGAGCATGCCTGCTGATTTGCAAAGGGGTATATACTCAAGATGCTTCAAAATGCGTAGTTTATACCCAAGATCCTTCAAAATGCGTAGTTTATAGCAAAGCGAGTTTAGTCGGATGTAGTCTTCTGAGCCGAGAAATAGTCAACACTATTGCGAGGCGAAGAAGGCTTCAGCTGGTTAAATTCGAGCAGCTAGAAACAGGTATTTTGGAGTTTCTTGGGTATATACTGAGCTCGATTTGATTTAAGGCGTTGTGGTCATCCTGAGCTCGCATAGCGGGCAGGAACATACCGGTTTCCCATGGCTCAACGCCTAGTCTAAAAGCAAGTGAGTTTGAGTATACAAAAAACATGTACTTACAACTATCGGCGCATATTTTCTCATAATTTGCGGCATTTTAGGCGTAACCTGGTTCTTTTTGAAAAAATAGGGTAGGATTGTCAGCGGTAACGGCCGATAATAAAGAGAAAACAATGTCTGGAACCCCTCCACGGTCAGCGAGCAGTTCGCCAATCCCTTTTTCAGGTATAGATGAGAAAGAACTTGCAAGCCTTGCAAGGTTGCTTGTAATGCTAAAGCGGTCACAGAGCAGCGCCAAACCTAGCCCAGCATTGGTATCAATGATTTTTAAAGCAAATTTGACGATTTTTTCGTATTTAATTCAAACCCTAGATTTGTGTGAACATTTGCCACCTGAACAAAAACAATCGAAAACCTTAGAAGAAATCGATGGTTTTCTGAAGCTGATGAGTATAACGCTCAGTTTTTCAAACATGCTGCTAGAAGTTGACAGCAGAGGTGATTTGGTTGAAACAGATAATTCGAAACAATTTGCGAGACTAGTAAAAGAAATTTTCCAGGGGTTCATCGAGTCGTATTTTGAACAAAATCCTGATGTATTGCCCAAGTTAATGGGCGTTCTGCTTTTAGAAAATCCAGTGCTCGCTTTTGACGTGGCTAATCATTTATTGCTGATTTTTTCAAAAATACCAGCGTATCTAGCCACCCCGGAAGTAGGTGAAATCTATACTCATTTACTTAAAAACTCTGAATCTAAGGCTATTTTAAATTCCAACGAGTTAGGTCCAATGTATTATAATCTTACTACTTGGCTGAGAAATTGGTTACAGCTAGCATGTAATTATAAAAATGCAATTTCTAAAATGTGTGAAGATCACAGTCTAGAACCGGAGTTAGCAAAGAAGAATCAAGATGAACTAGCGTCAGTCTTGAGTGAGTACTGCCCGACACAGGCGCAGATGCGCGATATTTTATTTGAGCGAGATTTTAGATATATACGACCTCGCTATACCGCGAATTACTTTGTGGTTAATAGCTTATCGCCTGAAAAGCAAAAACAGTCACCGCATGGTTATTTCTTTAATATTTGTTTTTGGATTTATGATGCAGTATGCGGCAATAAATTGTCTGCTCCCCTGACACAATCTTGCGGGATTGAAGCGTCTGCGGCCCAGTGTAACGATCCGGATTTTCAGAAGTTATTAGCTGAAGCCACGCCAGACACTCTGAGATCTTGTTTTATCATAACCTCAGAAACTTTCTTTTCAGATCGAGAGGAGATCGTGCTTTCAGAGGGTAGAGCACAGGCTTTCTTGCAATTATTCAAAGAACAACTAACTTGTATTATCAAACCCACAGAGAAAGCGGGTGGTGTCATAGCATTAGACCAAGCGTGGCCTAACGGGATATTTCATTCGTTTGCTATATCTGAGACAGCGCAGAGTGCTAGTGCTAGTGCTAGTGCTAGTGCTAGTGCTGATAAAAGAGATCCAAGCGTCACAGAGGCCATACAGCACGGTGACACAGGAGGGGGGCGTGAGGTGTCCGCTCAGAAGCGACGTTGCTTAGACCGTCCGCGCTCTGTGTAGAGGCTGGTGTCATTATGTCGCGCGCCCGTTTGTCAAATCAAACTTGATGTGCTTGTAAAAGACCCGACTAAATCTGACACTTTCATCAGACTAAAAAATCAAAAATCAGCGGAGTTAGTGAGAAAACAGTTCAACCCTATAATTCTTAGCGGGAGCGTATTAAAAGGCCAAAGTGTGTTGTTTTTGAGAATCATGCACGCCTAAGGTGCGCACCTGTTTTTTTTAGAGGAAATGGGGTAGAATCAAAGACGGTAGTGGCTGATAATGAGTAGAGAATAA